>DIXX01000024.1 GCA_002428805.1 Cetobacterium sp. UBA6069 | reverse complement strand
CTGATAGGCATCTGTTTGTTCTTGTGTAGTTTTCCATACTAGATAATTTCTCATATTTTATTTTTGAAAGTTCAGAATCTGTATTTTCATTCTCAATAAATAACTTTTGAATAACAATATCTTTTGGATGATAAATAAGAACACACTCTGAGTCGAGTCCATCTCTTCCAGCTCTTCCTGCTTCTTGATAATAGCTTTCAATATCTTTTGGAATATTATTATGAATAACCCATCTCACATTTGATTTATCAATTCCCATTCCAAATGCGTTTGTTGCAACGATTATTTTAGTTTTATCCAATATAAAATCCTCTTGATTGGACATTCTTTCATCATCAGACATCCCAGCGTGATACTTTCCAACCACAGTTGTTCGAGATAAAATTTCATAGATCTTATCACACTCTTTACGAGTAGAAACATAAATTATTCCACTTTCATCAAGATGAGTATGGATAAACTTTTGAATAAATTTTACGTTATCTATATTTTTTAAAACAGAAAATTTAAGATTTTTCCTTCTAAATCCATTTTTAAATATATCTGCATTTATATTTAAACTGATTAAAATATCTTGAATAACCTCTGGTGTAGCAGTAGCTGTAAATGCTGTTACTACTGGAGAGTAATCTAAACTTTCCAAAAAAGTCTTTATATTTTTATAACTAGCTCTGAAATCGTGACCCCATTGAGATATACAATGTGCTTCATCAACAGCTACTTGAGATATTTTTATTTTTTTTATAACTGATAAAAATCTACTATTTTCCAATCTTTCTGGAGCGATATATATGATTTTATATTCGTTATTCATTAAGGAGTTATAAGTCATTTCACATTCGTTATTTGTAAGAGAACTATTGATAAATGTAGATGGGATTCCGTTTTGATTTAAAGCATCAACTTGGTCTTTCATAAGAGATATAAGAGGTGAGACTACAATTGTTAAACCTTCAAAAATTATTGCTGGAATTTGATAACATATAGACTTTCCACCACCAGTTGGCATAATTGCTAATGTATTTTTCTTTTCTAAAATATTGCTGATTATCTCTTCTTGTCCTTCTCTAAAATTCTCATAACCAAAATATTTTTTTAAAACAACATTTTTTTCCGTCATTCAAACCTCCTCATTTTATATTTTTGTATAATTATATTATATCTTATTTTCCTAATTCTCGTAAACAAAAATATCTTCGGTCATGACCGAAGATATTTTTTAGTTTTATATTTTCAGTAAAGAGTTCGTTCTAAATATCTCTATAACATCCACATGGTATTTCTGAACTCTTTTTTTCAACTCTTCTCCAACATAAAAATTCTCATCAAAATGCATTGGAATCATAAATTTAGGTTTTATATTTTCAGCAAAATATTCACTTCCTAAATAACAGAACTCCTCTAATCTTGGATCAACTGGGAAAAAAGCAACGTCTATCTCTTTATTGATTCTAATTTTTTCAACAATCCCTGTATATAACTCTCTCATATATTTTTCCTCTGCTTCAGTGTCATCTTTCCAATACCACCAATTTAAATCTCCAGCATGGAAAATTTTAACCTCATCCACTTCCACTAAAAACGAAACTCCTAAATCTGAAGAGCCATATGCTTTTATCGTCAGATCTCCTAAATTTAAATTTTCACCCTCTGACATCTGATAACAATTTTTTATATCTCCATCTAAAAGGATGTCACTACTTAAAATATAAGTTAAATCATGATTTTCATTTTTCCAGTTTAAAATATCTTTGTTAAAATGATCATAATGACCATGAGAAGAAAATACTATCACTTTTTTTAAACTTTTAGAAACTATATCAATTAAAGATATGTCATCTATATCAGCTTTTAGTGGTGTCTTATAGTAATCGAAAACTAATAAATGTTTTTCTGTTTCAACTACAAAACAACTATGATAAATATAATATAATTTTAATTTTTTCATAACTCTACCTCCAATTGTGTTCCAACTGTGTGATAAAAAATAGGGTCAAAATAGACCCTATCTAACTTAACTTATTTTAACCTCTTGGTGGTATAACTTCTAACCAATATCCATCTGGATCATTTATGAAATAGATTCCCATAGCTGGATTCTCATAACAGATGCATCCCATCTCAGTATGCTTTTTATGAGCAGCTTCATAGTCATCAGCAACAAAAGCTAAATGGAACTCTTCATCCCCTAAATCATAAGCTTCCTCTCTATCTCTTAACCAAGTTAGCTCTATTGTAAATCCAGTTTCTCCATCTCCCATATAAACTAAGATAAAGCTACCATCTTCAGCTTCTTTTCTTCTTACTTCTGTAAGACCTAACGCATCCTTGTAAAACTCCACACTTTTTTCAAGATTTAATACATTGATGTTAAAGTGATTAAATACAAATTTCATTTTCTTCCTCCCTAAAAAATATATTCAACTAAATAATACATTAACTACTCATCTTTTGTCAATTTTTGTATTATTGTTTTTCTAGATTTTAATTCATTACATTTATTACACCAATAGCTTAAAGAACCACATGCAGCAAGTTTTTCTAGTTCACTTTCGCAATCTGGACAATAAGCTTTTTTTACATGTTTCTTTCCACAACTTTTACAAATATATTCATTCTCAACTTTTTCTAACTCACAACTACAGTCCAAACATTTTTGATCTTCCATTTTTTCCTCCAAAAATAATTTTCTATAATTTGTTTATATCTTCTAAAAGTTTAATTAATTTCTTTTCAAACTCAACGTTTTGATCCTGGGTTCTTTTCTTAGGTCCCTTTGTTCTTTTCCCTGCATTTCTCATTTTTTGAGACATATGTCTACTAAAAAGTAAGCTCTCAATATTAAATTTATTATAAATTAATCCATCTTGATTTATTGCATGAGCTCCTTTTGATAAAACGATTGATGCCAATCCATAATCTTGAGTTACAATTATATCTTTTTCCTCACTCTTTGAAATAATAGTAAAATCAACAGCGTCTGCTCCCTGAGAAACAACAACAGTTTCCACTCCATCTCTTTCAATTTTATGAGCGTTATCACACACAATCAAACAACTTATATTTTTAGATTTTGCTACTTTTATTGCAATATCTGTAACTGGACAGGCATCTGCATCTATTATTATTTTCATCTATACTTTCCTTAACTCATATTTATTTTTTACTATTCAACCTTATCACGACAGCTTTTACCAAGTCTACAAGAATCTCTTCTGTAATCTCTTCTAAAGTTGAAAATAAAAGAATCTCTTTTCCAACTTCAACTCTTAGCCTTACTTCTTCCTCAATATCCATTTCAAAAAGACCAGAATAAAACTTTATTTTTTGACCGATTGAAGCATATAATTTTGCTAGAGTCATTTCTTCTTTAGATTTTACCTCTTCTTTAACAATAGGTTTAATCTCTTCAATAACCTCTACTTCAACTTCTTTGAAATAATCTGTTTCTGCTAAATAGTCAGAGATCAACGATTTTTTTCCTGCCTTAAAAGCAAGCTTTTGAATTTTTGTATCTTGACCACATTTTTTTACATAATGTGCATACGCATTTTTTTCAATCTCTTCTTTTTCAATTTCATCTAATTTTTCAAACTTCTCATAGATAGATGAAAAATCAATTTTCTCTGAATTAGACTCCTCTATCATTACAATATTTTTCTTCTCTTCAGAATCAGGAGGAATAATTTCAACATCTATTTTTTTTGGTGGAATTTTAACTATTTCTTCGCCTTTTGTCCAATCATTTTCTAAAGCTTTTATAAAATATGCTCTTACTTTATCTACCTTATTTTTTTTCATGTAGACTGCAACTGCTCGAACTTTTTCCAACCCATAATTTTCTATTGAATCTTTTATTGTTTTAGGCATAGTCTTTAAACTTCTAGCTTTTATTGGCATCAAGCTTAAAACTTCCTCTATCATTTCTGGTGTTACATTTATAAATTCTTTTAACTCTTCTCTTAACTCCTCTTGTAAATCTTGATTTTCAGTATGACTTACCAAAAGTGGGCTTTGAGTTAATTTTCTAAACTCATTTAAATCATCAAAAAATCTCTGTTGTTTGTCTTGGATTGCAAAATCATAAAAATAAATTTCAATTTCAGCGCTTTCCCAAGTACTATCTTTTTTCAAAAAGAAATCTTTTATGAGCTCTTTTTCTCTTAGCTCTCTAAAATTTTTGATTAAAGTCTTAACTGTTCTTGCAATATTAGTTTTATCATACTTTAATGGAATTCTTTTAATTAAATACATCACATCTATTTTTAAATAGTTTTGATTAAATCTAAGTTTTTCAATTAACATATAAATAGTTCTAGCCGTACTTAGCTCTATTTCTAATAATACAGCTGCATCATAAACTAAATATCCTTTAGCTAAAATATTTTTATAGAAAAAATCAGAGATTTTAATTTGATAAATCTCTTTTATTCTACGATCATTTATTTGAGCTTTTAAATTTTCATTCTCTTTTCTTTCTAAACTGATAATATCTAACTCAAAGATAGATCTTGTTATCTCTTCCTTAAGGACAGATTTTAGTTCATTGAAATACATTGTATTTTTAAAGCTATAAAATGTATTAGCTATTCTCAATAAACTCTTTTTTATCATCTCATTTGCTCTATTTGTGTTTAATCCAAGTTCTTTCTTTAATTCACTTAATGTCACACAAAACTTTTGAGACATTCCTCTATCTTTCATAATCTTCATCAATACAATAAAAACTTTTTCCTCCATCTCTCCAGGAATATGATATCCCGAAGCTGGAGTAACGGTAATATATGTATCTCGGTTGTTGTTAAAATAATATTTAACAATTTGATTTGTTTTTCTTTTTGTATTTTTACTAAATATAGGATACTGAATTATATTCATATCCATACGTATTAAATCTCTATTTTTTATAAAACTTTCATCTAAGGTTATATTTTCTTCAACTATTTCTGTTTCTGGTGTATCAATTACCTCTTGAAAGTTTAAATTGTTGCTTTTCTTTTTTATTACTTTCATAAAATCAACTCCAACAATTTTTTCGTCATTATGTGGGTATATCTCACTTTTTTTTATGTTTTTTCTTAGATTCTAATAGATTATACCTAAATAATAAAGAAATTTCAAGAAAAATAATCCCACTTAATGAAGATTTTTTATTCTATATTTAAAGTACTCCCACTTAATGTTCTAAAAAATAAATTTTTCTAATAAGAATTATTGAAAATCAACAGATACTCCCACTTAATGACGAAAGTACTCCCACCTAATGTTAGGAGATACTCCCACCTAATGTTCTAAAATACTCCCACCTAATGTTCTAAAATACTCCCACCTAATGACGAAGGGGTAAAAACGAATCTAAGCCTTATAAATCAAGGTCTAAAAAGCTTTTTTTTGGCTTTTTTTTTGTACATAACAATATATAACAATATATAACAATTATATAACAACTATAAACAATGCATTTCTTAAAAAATATAAAATTTAACTGACGCATATTTTATATTAAATTTGTTAATGCGTTGACTTTTGAAAGCTTATATAGTATTCTTTATATTATAAATAAAAAAGCTAAGAATAGCTCAATTATTTAAAAAGGAGAATCAATGATTTTTGAAAAAAAAATAAATTTAATATTTAATAAAAAAAATAAAATATCTACAGCTTATTTAAATATTCCTATTAAAGGAATCAAGATAATGAATGAACCTAAATTTTTAAAATATAATTACGATGAAAAATCAAATGAAATAATTTTTAAAAAATGTGAACAAGGTCAACCATTAATTATCCAAGCTAATGGTAATACAAAATTATATAGAATAACTTTAGATAAAGAAATTATTGAAAAAATCGGTTATAAAAAAAATGGATTAATTAAAATAGATATTACAAGCGAAGAAATGAAAATAACTTTTAATCAGGAGGAGAAAATGTCTAAAATAATTTCTATTATAAACTTTAAAGGTGGTGTTGGAAAAACAACAACAACTCATTGCATAGGATCAGGATTAACATTTCAAAACAAAAAAATATTATTAATAGATATAGATCCACAAGCAAGTTTAACTTTCACAGCTTTAAATGAAACACCAAAATTAACTATAAAAGATATTTTAGTTGATCAAAAAAATATAAATGATGTTATTATTGAAACTGAAAATTTTGATTTAGTTCCTTCAAATTTAGTTTTAAACTTAGCTGAAAGACAACTTACATCTAAATTTGGAACTGAAAAACTATTAAAAAAAGCTTTAAATAAATTAGAAAAAACATATGATTATATAATAATTGATTGTCCACCAAGTATGAATTTATTTACAATAAATGCTCTTTATGCTTCAGATTATGTTTTAATACCTTGTGAAACAGAACTTTTAGCTTTAGATGGATTAAATCTTTTAATTCAAACATTAGAGCAAACAGAAGAAGAACTAGATGTAAAAATAAAAAATACTCTAATCTTACCTACAAAACTTGATAAAAGAAAAAAAGTAAGCAAAGAGATTTATGAACACTTAAAAGAAAACTTCAAAACAACAGAAACAACAATAAGAACATGTTCAAAATTAAATTTATTAGGTCTTAATAAAGATTCAATTTATCAAATAGATTCATCATGTACAGCAGCAATAGACTATAAAAATTTAGTGGGGGAAATTATTAAATGGGATTGTTAGCAAATTATAAAAAAAGTGAAGTGCTTATAAAAAAAGAGAGATTTGAATCAAAATTTGATTATGCTGATTTTAATGAAGAGGATAAAGAAAATTTAATAGAGTTAGAAAAAAAAGCTACTCATACAGGAAATTTATTAAAAGAAAATTTAAAAGATCTTGGAGATGTATTTTTAGAAGCTCATAAAATATTTTCAAATAACAAAAATGGAATGTTTGGAAAATGGTATGAAAATTTAGGATTTAAAAAAGATTTTGTTTATCTTTGCTTAGATAGAAGACAACTTTCATTACAATATAATTCTAACGAAATATATAAACTACCAGATAGAGCAATTAAAGATATAAAAAAAATTGAAAAAGAAAATGGAGAAGTAGTTTTTGAAATATTAGAATCAGAAAATCCAAAAGAAAAAATAAAAGAGTTTAAAGATAATTTAACTCAAAATAAAACAAAAAAAGAAAAAAATATAAAAAAAGAAGAAATTAAAAATAAATTAAACGATTTATTAAAATTTATAAATCAAAATGAATTTAACGATGAAAAACTATGTAATTTAGAAATACTTATATCTAATTTAGAAAAAGAAATATTTTAATTGTTTTAAGTAACAAAGTTTTCAAAAGATAACTATACCAAGGAGAAAAAATGAATAAAAGAACATTAGCAATTACAATCTCAGCTTTAGGAATAGGATTGAATATCGTTTTAACAACGCTAACAAAAGCACTTCATATTCCATTTTTATTTTTAGATACAATAGGAACAATATTATCAGCAGTACTATTAGGTCCATTTTTTGGAGCTATAACAGGTTTAATAACAAATATAATAACTTCAATTGTAAAAAATCCTGTTGAATTACCATTTGCAATAGTTAATATGACAATTGGTATTGTCGTAGGATATATTGTTAAAAAGTTTAAGTTTACTCTTAAAACAGCAGTATTAACAGGAATATTACTTTCTATCTTAGCACCTTTAATCGGGACTCCGATAGCAGTATCTTTATTTGGAGGATTAGCAGGAGGATCAATGGATATTTTAACAGGTTGGCTTGTTAAAAGTGGACAAAGAATCTTTACAGCAACTTTTATTCCAAGAATAATATCGAATTTAACTGATAAAATTGCTTCTTGTATTGTTGTATCTATACTTATAGCAAAACTTCCTGAGAGCTTGCTAAATAAAATTAAAGGATAAAATTATGAATAAATCTAAAAAAATTATATTAGTATCACATTGTATTTTAAATCAAAATGTTGTGGTAAAACCTTATGCAAGAAAGCAAGAGGAATTTTTAAAATTTTTACAAAATAAAATTTTAAATAACTATGGAATTGTTCAACTTCCTTGTCCTGAAATGATTATTTTAGGTTTAAGAAGATGGGGACATGTAAAAGATCAATTAGAATATACTGGTTTTTTAAAAGAATGTAAAAAAATGTTGCTACCTTTTGTAAATATGATAGAGGATTATTTACAAAATGGCTATGAAATCGAAGGCGTTTATGGTATCTCAGGAAGTCCAAGTTGTGGTGTGAATACGACTTGTAGAGGTACTTGGGAAGGAGAACCAAGTTGTTATGAAAGCCTAGAGGATATTAAAAGCAGAGTTAAGTTAGTTTCAGAAAAAGGTATTTTTATGGAAATTTTAGAGTTAGTTTTAAAAGAAAAAGCAATCTCTTTAAAGTTTTATGACGTAGAAGAATGGAGTGAAAAAAGTTGATTAAGTTAGATGATATAGATTTTTCATACGAAGAAAAAACTATATTTAAAAAATTATCGTTAACTTTAGAAAAAGGAAAATTTTATACTTTATTAGGAAAAAATGGTTCTGGAAAAAGTACTTTATTAAAACTAATTTTAGGAATAGAAAAACCTAAAAATGGAGAGATTTATATAGATAATATAAACCTAAGAGCTAATTTATCCGAATGTCAAAAACAAATAGGAATGGTTTTTCAAAATCCAGACGAACAGATTGTAACAGATATCATTGAAGAAGAGATAGCTTTTTCAATGGAAAACTACGGATTAGAATCAAAAGCTATGTTAAAAAAAATAGATGAATTACTTTTAGAAATTGGATTTGAAGGAAGAAATGATGAAAAAGTTTCAAAACTTTCGGGAGGAGAAAAGCAACGATTATGTATAGCTTCAGCATTAGCACTAGATCCTAAAATTTTAATTTTAGATGAAGCAACCTCTATGTTAGATCCACATAACAGAAAAATAATCTTAACTCTTTTAAAAAAATTGAAAGAAAAAGGAATGACAATAGTTTTAATAACCCATCATTTAAAAGAAATAGAGTATTGCGATGAGGTTTTATTATTGAAAAATGGTGAAATCGATTTTAAAGGCCCTAAAGAGCTTTTTAACAGACTTCTAACAAAAGGGTTGGTCGATATAGGGTTGGACCTTCCTGTGGCGTTTAAAGTAGCTAGAGACATTTATTTGCGTACTGAAATGGATTTATCTGAAGATGTTTTTAATTTAAATAAGATGGGGGAGAATTTATGGAAATCTCTTTAAAAAAAGTTAGCTCTGGCTACGAAGATCTAATATTGAAAAATATAGATATAAATATTAAAACTGGAAGTTGGAATTTTATTATAGGAGAAACAGGAAGTGGTAAATCAACACTGTTACAAACTATTGGAGTTTTATTAAAAAATAAAAAAGGGGATATATTTTGGAGAAATAAAAATCTTTCAACAAAAAATTATTTAAAAGAATATAGAGAAAGCTATGGTTATATGTTTCAATATACAGAAAAACAATTTTTTAATAATACAATTAAAGAGGAGATAATTTATTCTCTGGTGAAAAGAAAAGCTTCAAGTGAAGAGATAGAAAAAAAATTAGATGAAGTTTTGAATTTATTAAATATATCTCGAAGTATTTTGAATAAATCTCCACACGAACTGAGTGGAGGACAAAAAAGATTTGTTGCATTCGCTTCAGTATTAATAACATCTCCCCAAATTTTACTCTTAGATGAACCTACGGCAGGGCTTGATATAGAAAATAAAAAAATATTTTTTGCTCTTTTAAATAAATTGAAAAAAGAAGGAGTAACAATAATTCAAATATCTCATCTTTTAGAAGATGTATTAGAGTATGGAGATTATGTTATTGCTTTAGAAAAAGGACAGATTATAGCAGAAGGTATTCCTCTTGAAGTTTTAAAAAATTCAGATTTAGATTTTATAAATTTTTGTAAAATTATGAATAGTTTTGGTGTTTCTACAGAAAATATAAGAAATATTGATGAACTTTTAGAAAGGGTTAGATAGGATGAAGCTAGAAAAATTTGATCCACGAACAATATTTTACACAACAGTAATATACATAGCAACTTTAAGTTTTATTAAAAAATCTTGCCAAATTTTAATATTATTGCCTATTATATTTTATCATATAAGTCTTTTTTCTATAAATTTAGATAAATTAAAAAAACTATTAAAATATTCTTTTGGGTTATTACTTTCTCTAATAATTATAAATTATTTTTTAATGGGAAGATCCTTTGAATATATTTTTATTTCTGTATTTAGGCTCATGACGATTATCATTCTTGCTACTTCTCTGGTTTCTACATTAGAAATAAGAGAGATAGGATTTGTAATAGAAAAGACATTATCACCTTTAAAGTTTTTTAGAGTTCCTATAGAATCAATAGGAGTTATCACAGCACTTTCTTTTAAATTTGTTCCAATGCTTCAAGAGGAAGCAGAGAGAATTATCTTGGCTCAAAAAGCAAGAGGGATAGATTATGAGTTAATGGAGCTAAAAGAAAAAATAAAAAATATTATAACTCTTTTTTTTCCTGTTGTTATATCTGGAATTCATAATGCTATAAATTTAGCTATATCGATGGAAGTTCGGGGGTATGGAAACGGAATTGTTAGAACTAGATTAAAAAATTATAATTTTTTAAAAAAGGATTACTTATATTTAAGTTTCAGTGCATTTATCTTTACAATATTTTTATTACTTTATCATATAGTATAAATTTTTCTATAGAAATTAAAAATATCTTCGGTCATGACCGAAGATATTTTTTGTTTATTAGAATGTATATTTAAACCCAGAATAGAAAGTTCTTCCACTTGAAGGATCGTAAACTTGTTCTCCGTTTGAAATTCCTTCTTGATCAAAGTTTTGTCTATCAAGAAGATTGTTAATTCCTCCATATAATTTTAAACCGTTATCAAGAGTGTAGTTAACGCTTAAATCTAGAGAAACAGTATCTTTAGCTTTGTATTTGTTCTCTTTATCTAAGTAGTATTGATCTTTATAGTTAAGAGTTAAAGCTGTATTAAAGTTATTTGTGAAGTATATAGCAGTTCCTATATTAGCATTTGTTTTAGGAGTGTATGGTACATAGTTTCCTTCGATAGATTTATTTGTTGAATCACTAGAGATAGTAGCATCAACAAATGCTAAGTTTTCGAAGAATACAAATTTTCCAACAGTTTGCTCTAATCCCATTTCAAATCCTTTTCTTCTAGTTTCATCTAAGTTAGAGTAAGTCCAGTGTTTACCATGAGTAACCTCTTCGTAGTAAATTTCGTCCTTTGTTCTACCCGCAAAAGCGTTTAATGAAATAAAACTTCCGAAAGCATAATCTTTTAATCCAATCTCAATAGTTTGGTTCGTTTCCGCTTTTAAATCATTTATAGCATAAACATTATCAATTTTATCTTGGAACTCAGTTGGAGCTGGAGTTCTGAAACTTTGTTCAAATCTAGTGTAGATATTACCTGTATCAGAGTATAGGTAGTTTATAGCAAGTTCATAACTATCATTTCTCATAGATTTTTTTATTTGATCTGATTTTAAACCAGAATCAACATATCCTCCATTGATAAATCCAGGAGTAACTCTATGGTAGTAGTGAGTATTTTTTGTTGTATCAAATTTTGTCCATTCTCTTCTAACTCCTTGTAAGAATTGTAATTTATCAACAGAAGTTTTATTAAATGCGTAGATACCATGACTCTCTTTTTCACTGTTTAAGTTATAAACTTTGTACATATCCATAAAGTTTTCAAAGTCTCTTTTACTTTTTTGAAGCTTATAGTCATATCCTAAAATTAGATAACTATCATTTCCGTATTCATATTTAACAGATGGATTTATTTTGAATTTTTCATCTGTAAATGTTCCTATATTATCAGCATAGTAATCTCTATAATCTATGCTATCAAAAAATCCAGTTCCCGTGGCAAAGTTAGCCATAGTGATTTCTTTTGTGTGAACGTCGTTTTTACTCTCTTGGTAACTCATATTTAAATTTAATGAAAGTTTAGAGTTAATATTTTTATCGTAGTTCATAGAGAATTCATTTCTAGTTAAGTTACTTCTATCTAATTGGTCAGTAGAACCTTCAAGAGCAGAAGAACCTAATTCAGAACCAGTAAAATCTATACCTGATTGCGAAGCATCTGCATCTAATTCAGCCTTAGTTAGTAGTTCAGCTGTTTTAGATTTCTTGTTGTAGTATGTATATTGCAATTTTAATTTATCGTCTTCACTTAATTTTAAAAGTGTAGTTAAATTAAAATGCTCATTTTTTGTGTTTTCATAATCTCTATTAGTGTCGTTATCCTCTTTAGAATAATCAATAATGAAAGCTAAGTTATCATTTACTTTTACAGAAGTTCCTGTTTCAAATTTACGTTCGTTGTCACTACCATATCTGAATCCAACATATCCCCCAGTTTTATCAACAGAAGATTTAGTTATGATATTAACTAATCCCCCGGTGAATCCATCTCCATAAAGAACACCATTTCCTCCAGGAAGAATCTCTATTTTTTCAATAGATGACACAGAGACTGAATTTAATGGTAAAGTCCCGTGATTTATATCAACTGGATTTATAGTAGCTCCATCTACAAGAACCTGAACTGTTGCTTTAGAGTTTAATCCACTTCCCCTCATTTGGATACTTTCTCCAACAGAGTTTCTTGTAATTGTGATTAGAGGAGAGCTTTCTAAAACTTCAGTGATATCTTTAAAGTTTTTTTCACTAATCTCTTCTTTTGTAATTATTTGAATATTTTTAGTAGTGTTTTGTAAAGATTGCTCGTATCCAACAGTAGAGATAACACTCTTTTCTAGATACACTCCTTCACTACCAGGTTCCATAGCATGACTTAAAGCTGATATTACAAGCCCTAAATAAATAAAGTGTTTTTTCATTGAAATCCTCCGACTAAATGTTTGATAATCAAAATAATAGTACCACAACAATTTTTATTTTGCAAGAAAATAATATTAAACTTCAAAATAATTTGTATTTCAAAATAAAATATGCTAAAATAGTATAAATTAAACTCTGGAGGATTTTATGAAGAAAAAGTTATTTTTTATACTGGGATGCGTATCATTATTGCTAGGGACGATAGGAATTTTTTTACCCATTTTACCTACAACACCTTTCGTACTTTTATCAGCTTTTCTTTTTGAAAGAAGCTCTGAAAAATTTCACAAATTACTTTTAGAAAATAAAATATTTGGGAAATATATAAAAGATTACACAGAAAAAAAAGGTATAACTTATAAAAATAAAATTATAGCGATAACAGTTATGACTTTAGGAATGGGAAAAGGATTTTTTGCAATGAGTAATATGTATGGAAAAATAGCTCTTGTAATAATATTTTTTGCTGTTTTAATTCATTTGTTAAAAATGAAAACATTGATAGAAGAGTAATATAAAAAGGATTTAGAAATTGCATCTAAATCCTTTTTTCTATAAATTATTTTGTTGTAGCTGGTTTATTTGTTTTAGGTTTTTTATTTTCAGCTTTTTTTTGCCAGAATTTATTTCCAGATGACTTTTTAGTTTTATCAGTTTCAGATTTTTGTTTTTTATTTGAGTCAAATTCTCTTTTAGGTTTTTGTTTGAAACTTTCTTTTGATTTTCTAGGAGGTGCTGTTCCCTCTTCTCCGTGAATTTTTACAAATTCAGTTTTGTTAACTTTTAAAATTTCAGCTAAGAACTTTTTGTCTTCTGAAGCTGTGAAAGTTAAAACAATTCCACTTTTATTTGCTCTTCCAGTTCTTCCACTTCTATGAGTAAAAGCTTCTGCTGTTTTAGGAAGATCATAGTTTATAACATGAGTAACTTGAGGAATATCTAATCCTCTAGCAGCTATATCAGTAGCAACTAAAATGTTATACGTACCATTTCTAAATCCAGATAAAGCTGCATCTCTTTGATTTTGAGAAAGATTTCCTTGGAAGTGTACAGCTTTTAATCCTTTATTTTCTAAAACTTTACTTAGGTATTTAGCTTTATGTTTACCGTTTGTGAATACGATAACTGATTCAATTTCAGAATCTGCTAAAATTTCAACTAATTTAGATTTTTTCTCTAAATTTTCAACGTGATAAAGTTCATGCTCTATAAGTTTTACAGGATCTTTATATTCAATTTCTATAGTTTGATGATTTTTTTCTAATACTTTGAATGCAAGAGTTTTAATCTCTTTTGGCATTGTTGCAGAGAAAAATAGAGTTTGTTTCTTTTTTGGTGTATGTTTAACAATTTTTTCGATATCTTTTAAGAATCCCATATCTAACATGTGATCAGCTTCGTCAAGAACAAGGAACTCAACTCTAGTTAAACCAAGATTTCCTTGATTGATATGATCTAAAATTCTTCCAGGACATCCAACAACTATGTCAACACCAAGTTTAAGAGCGTCAACTTGTTTTTTTACAGAAGTTCCACCGTAAACTGCTAAAGTTCTAATTCCGATTCCTTTTCCTAATTGTAATATTGTATTGTTGATTTGTTCAGCAAGTTCTCTTGTAGGAGCTATGATAAGAGCTCTAACACCCTTTCCTTTACCTTTTGTTGTAGCTATTTTCTCTAAAATAGGAAGAACGAAAGCTGCAGTTTTTCCAGTTCCAGTTTTAGCAAGTCCAAGAATATCTAAACCACTTAAAATAGCAGGGATAGCCTCAGTTTGAATAGGTGTTGCTTCTTTATAACCAACAGCAGTAATTTGCGTCATTATTTCTTGTTTAAAATTAAATTCTTTAAAGTTCATTACATCTCCATCTAAAAATATTTTTTGTTTATCCATTATTATAACACTCTTTTAACAAAAATCATATAAAAAATTA
>DIXX01000015.1:21700-21973 GCA_002428805.1 Cetobacterium sp. UBA6069 | reverse complement strand
CTATTTTTTTTTTCCCCCCTTTTTTTTTTTTGTCTTTTTTTCATTAAAATAATGTGAAAACTCCCCATTTATTAACTCTTGTAATCTATTTATTCCACTGTTAAGATGAGCTTTTATAACTTTTTCAATTTTCTTAACATTTTTTTCCTTTATTATTTCTACTAATGCTTTATGATCCTCATAAATAGCATCAAAATTTCTTACTCCTATTATATCTAGCATCTTGAATCTCTTATAGTGAATCTGAGCCTTCTCTATTTGCTCCCAAACAAA
>DIXX01000015.1:21043-21401 GCA_002428805.1 Cetobacterium sp. UBA6069 | reverse complement strand
AACTCTTGAAGTTTTAAGTTATACTCCATTTGAGCTATAAATCTATCATCTAAAATCTCTATTACATCTTTTATAACTTGTAACTCTATTACTATTCTCATATAGATACTTTGCTTTATTATATCCATATCTAATAGACTCACATAGCTTGATTTAAACGGAACACTTTCAATTAAACCAGCTGAATTCAATTTACTTAAAATATCTCTACTTGGAGTTCTTGAAACTCCATATTTAGTACTTATCTCCTGTTCTGTTATAACCTGACCAGGTTTGTACTCTAAATTCATTATTTTTTCTTTTAACTCTTCATATATATTTTCTGTATTATTTTTTGTCGACATTTTTTTACTCCTTA
>DIXX01000015.1:6732-20772 GCA_002428805.1 Cetobacterium sp. UBA6069 | reverse complement strand
CCCACTCTTTAACTTAATATTTATATCTTTCAATTGCATTATGGAATTTTGGTAAATAATCCCAATTTTCTCTTATAATTTCATCTAAAATAGTTTTAGCAACTGCTCCGCTTGTAACTAATGGATTTATCGTTAATGCTTGAAGTGCTTTCCCATAGTTTCCTGTAACTGCAGCTTCTATTGTTAATTGTTCAAAGTTTTTCATAAGTTGTAAAATACCTCTAGCTTCTAACGGCATAGGTTTTTGTGGGAATGGCTTAACTCCATCTTTATACACTTTTGCTGATACCTCTACAGCACATCCTTCTGGTAAACAGTCAATAAGTCCATTTTCATTTTTAGTTGAAACAACTATAACTGTTCCTTTATCATTATAGATAGAATTAATTAACTCACAAGCTGCATCAGAGTAATATTGCCCACCTCTTTGCTCTAATTGTTTTGGTTTTACTTTTAATTCTGGATCTTTATATAGCTCAAACAATTCATTCTCTACTTTTTTAACTTGCTCTCCTCTTGTTCCTTTTCCACTTCTAATCTCTTCTAATTGATCTGCTAGCATCTCATCTGTTAAATAGTAATATTTATGATATGCACAAGGAATCATTCCTAAATCCATAATTTGCTCTCTAATCCAAGGTTTTCCATGTCTTAAGTTAGCTGGTAGATTTTCTATATCTGTAAGTATCTTTCCTAAAGCTTCCTCTGTTCTATCTACTCCATTATGTAAAACTTGTCTTCCCCAGAAGAAGTGGTTTAATCCTCCGCAAATTAATTCAATCTCTTCATCTGGAACTCCTAATGCATCTGTTACAGATTTTCTAACTCCAATAGGAACGTTACAAAGTCCTGCTACCTTTATATTTGGATAGTATTTTAAAACTGATTCTGTTACCATTCCACTTGGATTTGTAAAGTTTACTAACCATGCATCAGGACATAACTCTGTCATATCTTGACAAATATCTAAAATTACAGGAATTGTTCTTAATGCTTTTGCAAATCCTCCCGCTCCATTTGTTTCTTGTCCAATCATTCCATATCTTAAAGGAATTCTTTCATCTCTTATTCTAGCTTGTAATAATCCAACTCTAAATTGTGTTGTAACAAAATCAGCATCTTTTAGTGCTTCTCTTCTATCAAGAGTCAAATGAATAGACATCTTATCCGCTAACCCCGCTTGTTCCACCATTCTTTTAGCTAGATTCCCTACAATCTCTAACTTCTCTTTTCCATCTTCTATATCAACTAACCAAAGCTCTCTTATTGGTAATTCATTATATCTTTTTATAAACCCTTCAACAATCTCTGGAGTATATGATGATCCCCCACCAATTGTAACTATCTTTACTGGATTTTTCATAATTTTATTCCTCCCACATTTTAATATTTATATTTTTATAAATTATAATTCACTTAATAATGATTCTAAACTTTCCTCTTTTTGAACCTCATTTTCTGATGCAGCTAATTGAGCATCATAAATCTTAAAGAATGGATAAAATACTACTATTGATAACACAATACTAAACATTCCTAACAAAGCTGTCGAAACAGAGAATCCTGCTGATAAAAATCCTGCAATTACAGGTGGTGTTGTCCAAGGTACCATTGAGAATGGTATTTTTACAATATCCCATTTCATTAAGAACCAACTTAGCAATGTGATTAACAGTGGATTTAAAATAAATGGTATCATAAGTAATGGATTCATTACTATCGGTGTTCCGAATATTACTGGTTCATTTATATTGAATAATGAAGGTGTTATTGATAACTTTCCAACTTCTCTTAACTGCTTTGAACGTGCTCTAAATAGCATTAGTAATACAAATCCAATTGTAGAACCACTTCCACCTAACTTCATTGTCATATCTCCAAATGCCGCACTTGAAATTATATAACCGTTTGAATATAGATTTTCTATTCCTGCAGCCGCTAAAGAAGCGTTATGCATAGTATTTTCCAACCAAATAGGGTCCATTATTCCAGATACTATAGTTGCACCGTGAATTCCAGCACACCATAATATTGTTGTTAAAAGTACTACCATAATTTGTCCAGGTAATGAAGCACTTGCAAATCTTAGAGGTGTTCCTACTAAAATTGTTATCATGTCATGGAAGTTCCCAAAATTTGTATTTAGAATAACCGCTGTAATTAATCCCCAAAAACTGATTACTATAACTCCAGGTATCAGCGACATAAAAGTTTTTGATATCGCTGGTGGAACGCTTTCTGGTAAAGTTATTACAAATCCTTTTTTCACTATTTTTACTATTATTTCTACACTTATAAGAGATATTATTACTCCTGCAAAAAGGCTCTTAGCTCCTAAATATGCAATATCCATTTTTCCATCAATAATAGTTGGAAACATTGTTACAAAATAACTTGCTAAAGCTATTATTCCGTTTGATAGCGCCATCTCTGACATTCCATATCCAATTGTCATTCTATAAGCTACTGATAATGCCGCTACTAAACCTACAATCCCTAAACAAGCTGTAGATATATATGAGAAATATCTTCCCATTCCACTAGCTTCTATAAATTGGCTATAACCTGGAATTGGTAAAAAGTTTAAAATCAAAAACAATGACCCCACTATTGTTAATGGCATTGTTGCCACAACTCCATCTTTAATTGCGACTACATGTCTTTGAGCTGCAACCTTATTTGCTACTGGAACAAAATATTTATTCAAAAAGTTATTAAATTTTTCAAATATCTTCATGATATTATCCCCCTTTTCTATTTTTTAAACTCTTTTATTGCGACTATCGCATCTTTCAATACTCCAAGACCATCCATCATCCCATATTTTTGTGTATTTATTGTAAGAACAGGAAATCTTCCATTTGCTAATCCTATCATCTTTTCCTCTAAAAACTTAATTTGTGGCCCTAATAAAAGTATATTTATATCCTCAAAATGATCTGGCGCTTGTATCTCTGGAACAGCTTTTATCTCAGCTTCTAACTTATGTTCAGCTGCAATCTTCTTCATCTTATTAACCAATAAACTCGTTGACATTCCTGCGTTACATGCTAGTAAAATTTTAATCATACTCTATTACCTCCAAGTTTTTTTATTTTTTAAGAATCATTTTGTTCTCTTCTTGATATTAAGATACCACTTAACAACATTTTTTGTCAAATTACTCAAAAAAAGCTTTGTTTTTCGTCTATTTTAGCTTATAATATTTTTAAGAATTAAAAAACAACACCTATTTTTCGTTCATTTCTCTTTTTTTATTTAGAAAAATATTTAAAATTTTTTAAAATTTTTTTTAATGGAGGTTTTTTATGTACTATCAATTAGAAAATTTCAATAAAAGAATAAATAATGCTAATTTTAACTTTACCTTAAATTCAACTTTAAATAAATCAGAGCGTCTTTTTCTTAACTATCTATTAAAAAAATTTTTAAAATTAGACGATTTGAAAGTACAAATCTCAACCGAAGAACTAATGAGCTTTTTAAAATTAAACTTACAAGAAACAAATCTATTTTTAGATCGTTTATCTAAGAAATCTATTTTATATAGCTTTAACGATTCTTCAGATGATGTTTTAGGAGCTTTTAACCTTATAAACTCATATTTAATTTGTAATAAAGATTCTTTTATACATCTCCCTAAAGAACTGAGATATTCAAAATTTATAAAAATTTTATATAGCTTCTCTAATAAGCCAACATATAAATTTTATAATTTTTTTATTAAAAATTTTATTTTAAAAAAGCGATTTGAAGTTAAATTAGAAGAGTTTAAAGATATTTTAAGTTCTGATAATAAATATGAACGTTTTTTTGATTTTGAAAAAAATGTTCTTAAACCTCTTATAAAAGATTTAGAACCATCTTATAAAATAAAGTATGAAAAAATTAAAAGTGGATGTAATCTGAATAACAAGGTTATCGCTATCTCTTTTTATTTCGAAGATGAAACTTGGGAAGCTGATGAGGATTTAAAATTAAGAAGTATTCTCTTTATGATTAAAAGCGATTTAGAAGATGTCGGCGAGGTTTATTCTATTTTGAAAAACGGAATTCAAAACCATGGATATGATGTTACATATAAAACTTGCTTTAAAATTAAGCAACTTTATAAAAAAAGTGCACTTACATTTGATGAGGTTTTAAAAGCTAGTTTCAAAAAGTTAGATTTGAAAGATGTTGAACCTGTTATATATATAAAAAAAATTTTCAATTCACCTAAAGAATTAAAAAAATGCTTTACTTATGAACTTGAAAAAATTAAACCTGGAATTATTTTAGATACCTCTACATTTTCTGAAAAGTTTCTTCAAGATATTTTTCTTTTAAAAGAGGATAAAGTCCTAAACTTTAAAAGTTCAGAACTTTCTGTTTTTATAAATTGGCGAAACAATGATGAGTCTATCATCAAAATCTACCTATTTTAATAAAATAAGGAATGAAGAGAATAATTTTAATCTCGTCATTCCTTATTTTTTTTATTTTTTTAAGATATAAATCTCTTTCGATAAAATATCTCCTGAAACCTCTATCTCTATTTGGGAATCTCTAGGATTTACAACGGCACTCATCACTTTTTCACCATCGTTTATATATATCTCTGCAACGCATCTATCAACTATAACTCTTAAGTTCATCTCTTTATTTTCAGAAATTTTGCACTCTCTTAAGATTCCAAATGTTGAAAGAGGTTCGAATCCATTTATAACACCCTCTCTATCTAAAACAAAAGATCCCCTCTCCTTGAAGTAATTTAACTTTAATCCATCTTTTTCACTTTTAAATAAAGTCATGCTAAAGTTATCTAAACTTTTTAATCTCAATTCAATATCATAGCAATTCTTAGCTTTAGAAATTTCTGAAAACTCTGCTATTTTTTCTTTTCTAAAATTTTTCAGCTCCTCTACAGGCAAAGTCGAAACTTTACCATCTTTTAATGTAACCTCTCTAGGTATGGTCATCATCCCATTCCATTCCTCTCCATCTAAAGGTGCATGCCCAACTAACCATCCTATGAGAATTCTTCTTCCCTTAGCATCTTCAAAACTCTGAGGTGCATAGTATTCAAAACCATGATCTACTCTTTGGAACTCTTCATGCTCAAAACTTCCATCTTCATAGTTAAAATTTCCTAAATAATATCCAGATATACTTTTTTGTCCATCGGTAGATACCCCCTCTGGACTAAACATAAGCAGATCTTTTCCTCCAACTTTAAAAAGATCAGGACACTCCCACATATATCCCATCTCCTTTTCTTTAATTTTACTAAATAAATTCCAACTCTTCATATCATTGGACTTATATATTAAAATCTTTCCACCTTCATTATCTTTAGCTCCTATTGCTAAATACCATTTTCCATCTTTACTCCAAACTTTTGGGTCTCTCACATGAGCTTTTGAACACTCTTCAGGTATTTCAATATTAATCTTTTCTATCTTTTCAAAATTAATACCATCTTTAGTCTTTGCTAGAATTTGAGTTGGAATTAAATCATCTGGTCCAACTGTTATTGTATTTCCAAATTGATTAAGTTGTTTTGTAGTCATCTCTACACCTGTATAAAAAAGATATAGCTCCTCATCTTTTACCAATCCACTTCCAGAAAAACACCCATCTATATCTCCTAACTTTTCACTATCAGGATGAAGTGCATGAGGTAAATGTTGCCAATCAAAAAGATTTTCACTCTTAGCGTGTCCCCAAGTCATATTTCCCCAGTAGCAATTTTCTGGATTATGTTGATAAAACATATGATACTCTCCATTAAAATATGATAATCCATTTGGATCATTTATCCAATTTCTCTCTGCTGTAAAATGAAATAGTGGTCTTTTACTCATAAAATCCTCCCTTAAAAATCTTAATATTTTTTAATTTAATCCGACATCTGAAATTATTTAAGAAAACATGAAATCGCTTTCATATGCTTTTAAAATATAAAGATAAGGCTTCTCTTATCTTTATATTTGTACTAAACTATTTTTTTTATTGTTGTATCTCTAGGAATCAATCTCGGAAGAATTTTAAAATGCTTATTTTCCCTAACTCCTTGTTTTATCTCATTCATCAATCTTTCAAAAGCTAAAAACCCAATCTCTCTAACTGGCTGAGCTACCGTTGTTATAGATAGATAACTTGTAAAACTTATATTATCAAAACCTGCAACTGCAACATCTTCTGGCACTCTTATGCCTTTCTCTCTAAAGAAATTGATTACCTCCATAGCAACTATATCGTTTCCTGTAAATATTGCTGTAAAATCAAATTTATCTTTTTCTTTCAAATGCTTCTCCATAGAATTGAAAACCAACTCTTTTAAATTTCCCGAAGAGTAGTTATAGAAGTCTATACAATTTTTATCTTTTAAAGGAATGTTTAAATTTTGTAATCCCTCTTTAAAACCGATAAATTTTTCATCTCTATTTCCTATATAACCTATATCTACATGACCTAAACTCCAAAAATGTTTAGCTAAAAGCTCTCCACCAACTTTATGGTCTATTGCAACTCCAGAAAAACTCTCTGTTAGAGTTGAAATTGTAACTACTGGAATCCCTGCTTCAGAAAACTTTTTTAAATAGCTAGCATCTCCATCTAAAGGAGATATCAAAACTCCTGCTGGATTATATTTCAATGAATTTTCTACTAATTTTTTCTCTTTATGGGAATTTCCTTGACTATTCATAAACATAACTTCAAATCCACTTTGATAAGCTTCGTCCTCTATTACACTCAACATCTCTGAGAAATATGGATTTACTATATCTGGTAAAATAACCATTATTATTGAACTCTTTCTACTCGAAAGAGACTTTGCCGCACTATTTCCTTTATATCCTAACTCTGCTATAACATCTAAAACTTTCTGTCTTGTCTGAGGTTCTACATAACTAGTTCCATTGATTACTCTAGATACAGTCGCTTGTGATACTTGTGCTCTTTGAGCAACATCTTTCATCTTTACCATGAAACAACTCCCTTTTCTATGAAATCGTATACTTTTTAAAATTCGTTTTATTATATTACTAAACTTTATATTTTTCAACAATTTTTATTTTTGGATTTTATTTTTTCCATGAAACCTCTTGTAAAATCAACATACTCATCAGTAATATTTCGTTTATAAAAATTAAACGTTGAATTTTTAAACTTTATGTGATATAAATGACTTTATAAACTTTAATTGAACAAGTATATTTTTTTGCACTTTTGTGAAAACGCTTTCACAAAGTAAGAAAACAAAGAAAATTTAAAGGAGAATCTTATGAGTTTAAAAAAATTAAAAACAATTAACTACATGTACTGGCCAGCTATGGCTCTTTTTATAGGTATTGTTTTCTACCCGTTTCTTCAAGGAATAAGAATATCTTTTACCGATTGGAATGGTTTTTCTCAAAACTTTAACTACGTTGGTTTCAATAACTACAAAAGATTATTTTTAGATAAGAATTTTTATCTCGCTTTTAAAAATACCCTTATCTATGGTTTAGGAAGTACTCTATTCCAACAGGTTTTAGGTCTTAGTTACGCTCTTCTTTTAAATAGAGATTTTAAAGGAAGAAATTTACTTAGAGCTATAATATATCTTCCAGTACTAATCTCTGGACTTATTATGGGATATATGTGGTACTTTATCTTCCAATACAGTGATGGTGCTCTTAATGATATTCTTCTTTTCTTCAATTTGGAACCTAAAGATTGGTTGGGAAATCCTTCTTATGGTGTTTGGATTATCGTTGCTGTAAATACTCTTCAATACTGTGGGGTTTCAATGATTATATATCTAGCTGGGCTTCAGTCTATTTCAAAATCTTACTATGAAGCTGCAAATATTGATGGTTCAAGTACTATCCAACAATTTAGATATATTACTCTACCTCTTTTAAAGCCAGCTATTATAACTAGTTTTACATTAAATCTTATTGGCGGATTAAAACTATTTGATACAATCAAAGCTTTAACAAATGGAGGTCCTGGATATGCTTCAAACTCTTTATCAACACTTATAAATGTTTCGTACTTTAGATCTCAAATGGCTGGATATGCTTCATCTATGGGACTTGTGTTGTTTATATTCATCGTATCTGTAACTATTATTATTCAAAAGAAATTTACTGTAAAAGAGGGTGAACTGTAGTGAATAAAAATCTAAAAAAAATAGGATTTGGTATTTTAGTTTTCATATTGGGATTCGTACATCTAATCCCTATCTATATATCTCTAACTGTTTCATTAAAAAAGAAAAGTGATTTGAGTTCAAGATGGTTTTTACCAAAAGAGTTTTTCTTTGAGAACTTCTCTTTTGCTTTTGAAAAAGCTGAGCTTTTACTTGCTATGAGAAATAGTTTTTTCATAACAGCTCTTTCAATAACTTTAATAACTTTACTTGGTGCTATGGCAGCTTATCCCTTAGCCCGTCATAAAACTATGACCAATAAAATTGTTTTAAATCTTATTTTAGCAGTTATGATGGTTCCACCTTTAAGTATTCTAGTTCCACTTCTTACAATCATGACCAAAATTCATGGGGTAAACACATATTGGGGAATTATTTTAACACTAACAACTTTTAATCTGCCTCTAAGTATCTTCTTATATAGTAACTTTATACACACTATACCTAGAGAGCTCGAAGAAGCTGCAATGATTGATGGATGTAGTCAGTTTAAAACTTTCTATACTATAATCTTCCCGCTTTTAAAACCTATAACTGCAACAGTTATTATCCTAACTGGAGTTGGAATCTGGAATGACTATCAGTTCTCAGTTTATCTACTTCAGTCACCAAAAATGAAAGTTGTTACTTTAGCTATCTCCTCATTCTTTAGTCACTCATCATCTAACTTAGGAGCGGCTGCAGCTGGAGCAATAATAGCAGTTTTACCGATTGTTACTTTATACATCTTCCTACAAAGATACTTTATTGCAGGAATGACAAGTGGTTCAATAAAATAAAAAAGGAGAAATTATCTATGAAAAAAATTATTTTATCTTTAGCTCTTTCAGGTTTAATTTTAAGTTGTAACAAATCTGAGGATACACCTCAGAAAAAAACTTTAGTTATCACAAGCAACTCTCACGCTCAAGAGCCTTCATCTGTAGCTCTTCAAGAGATCATTGATGAATATACAAAAGCTAATCCAGATATTAAAATTGACTTTATCCCTGGAAGCTCTGACTATGAAGAAACTATGAAAACAAAGATGGCAACGAACTCTCTTCCAGATATTTTCGGAACTCACGGTTGGTCTATCAACAGATACAAAGAGTACTTAGAGCCTCTTAATGATAGAGAATGGGCTCAATATGTAAGCCCAGCTATAAAACCTGTTATCACTGATGCTAACGAAAAGTTTTATGTTCTACCTTTAGATGTGGACATCGTTGGTTTACCTTATAATCTTGATGTATTAGAAAAAGCTGGTGTTGATCCTAAAACTATTAAAACCACAGACGATTTCCTAGTTGCTCTAGAAAAAGTAAAAAATACTGGTGTTACTCCTATATATTTAGCTGGTAAGGATTCAGCTTCTATCGGAAATGTATATGACTGGATTGCTCCTGGATTAATTATTTTAACAAACGATAATCCTCAAGGAGAGAATCTGAAAAATGGTATATTTGATGAAAAAGCTTGGAATCTAACTGGGGAGTTCATCAAAACTTTAAAAGACAACGGTTACATAAATAGAGATGCCCTAACTGGAAACGATGCTGCTAGAGCTCTTGGAACTGGAAAAGCTGCCTTCCTTTTCTTCGGAACATCTATGATTAGAGAAGGGTTAACTTATAATCCAGATGCTAGAATGGACTTTATTGCACTACCTACTAAAGAGAGAGATCAAAAATCATATTTTATAACAGGTGAAAGAATGGCTCTTGGAGTTTGGAAAGATTCTCCAAATAAAAAGGAAGCTTTAGATTTCTTAGACTATCTTGCTAAACCTGAAAATACCTCTAAAATGGCAACAGCTAATGTTTTACCTACTGGACTTACAAATGCTAAAAGTGATCTTGGAAAATTTGAAAGTAGTTATGACTTAGGAGATAAATATCAATATGTTGGATTCTTTGATAGAGAATACCTTCCTAGCGGAGCTTGGGAAACTCTATGTTCTATCGGAGCTGGTATAATCTCTGGTCAGCTTACTGTTGAAGAAGCATCTAAAAAAATGAAAGAAGATTTTGATAAATTAAAAAATAAATAGGAGCGACTGCAATGAATATATACATCAATTCCAACTCAGAGTTTCACTTACAAAATGACTCTATAAGCTACATTTTTAAAGTTTTAGATAATGGTGATCTTGGACATCTTTACTTTGGAAAAAGATTGCATCATAAAGAGAGTTTTTCAAATATGCTTCAAACTTTTGAACATCAAGTTCCTTATACTCCTGAGCAGATTGATGGTGTATCTGGATTTGCTTTAGATAGCTTAAAACAAGAGTTTCCATCTTTTGGAACAGGAGATTACAAAGAACCTGCTTATGTAGTTTTACAAAAAAATGGAAGCAGAGTAACCAACTTTAAATTTTCAAAGTATGAGATTTTAGATGAAAAACTATCTTTAGCTGGACTTCCTCATACATATGTTTCAGAAGAGAATAGCGCGAAAACTTTAAAAATAACTTTAAAAGATGAACTTTTAAATTCTGAAATTGTTTTAACTTACTCTATCTACAAGGATTTTCCTATTATAACTAGAAGTTCTAGTATCACAAATAATGGCGATGAAGATTTAACTTTAGAAAGATTTTTAAGTTTTAGTATGGATATAGACCAGAAAAAATATGAACTTCTACATCTTTCTGGAGCTTGGGCTAGAGAAAGAAATATTGTTACTAACACTATAAATCAAAATAAAATTACTATTGATAGTAAAAGAGGAGCAAGTAGTTCTAACAGCAATCCTTTCATAGCTCTAAAAGAAAATGGAGCCGATGAATTCAAAGGTGAATATATTGGAGTTAACCTTGTTTATAGCGGTAACTTTGTTGCTGGAGTAGAAAAAGATCACTATAGTCACATCAGATTAAACATGGGAATAAATCCTTTTAACTTCTCTTGGATTTTAGAAAAAGATGAAAGCTTTACAGCTCCAGAAGTTGTTATATGTTACTCTGATTCTGGTTTAAATAAGATGAGTCAAAACTACCATAAATTCTATCAAAACCACCTTATTAGAGGTGAATGGCAACACAAAGTTAGACCTATTCTTATAAACAACTGGGAAGCGACATACTTTGATTTTAACGAGGAGAAAATCTTACAAATTGCTAAAAAAGCTAAAGAGTTAGGTGTTGAATTATTCGTTTTAGATGATGGATGGTTTGGAGCGAGAAATGGAGACAATGCCGGGCTTGGAGATTGGTGGAGTAATCTTGAAAAGCTAGAAAGTGGAGTAGAGGGACTTTCAAAAAAAGTCGAAGAGTTAGGATTAAAGTTTGGGCTTTGGTTTGAACCGGAAATGGTAAATCCAGATAGTGATCTTTATAGAACTCATCCTGAATGGGCTCTTTCTATCCCGAATAGAAAATCCACTTTAAGTAGAAATCAACTGACTTTAGATTTAGGTAGAGATGAGGTTGTAGATTATCTTTTCGAAAAGATATCTAAAATACTAAACAATTCTAAAATCTCATATATTAAATGGGATATGAATAGAAATATGACTGATGTTTGGTCTGGAGTTTTAGAGGGAAAAAGACAGGGTGAAACAGCTCATAGATATATTTTAGGTGTTTATAAGCTTATGGAAAAAATCACTACTGCTTTTCCTGAAATACTTTTCGAATCTTGTGCTGGTGGTGGAAATAGGTTCGATCCTGGAATGCTTTATTACATGCCTCAAATTTGGACAAGTGATAACACAGATGCAATTGAAAGACTTAAAATTCAATATGGTACTTCTGTAGCTTATCCAATATCAGCTATGGGAGCTCATGTTTCAGCTGTTCCTAATCACCAAACAGGTAGAATAACTTCTATCAATACAAGAGCACATGTAGCTTTCTTCGGTGCTTTTGGTTATGAACTTGATTTGAATGAAATAACTTCCGAAGAGATGGAAGAGGTTAGAAAACAGATTCTTTTCTTTAAAGAAAATAGAGAACTATTACAGTTTGGAAAATTCTATAGAATAGAATCACCTTTTGAAGGTGAGTTCCAAAATGTTTCTTGGATTATGGTAAACGAGGATCAATCTGAAGCTATCTTAGGAGTTTATAGAGTTCTCTCTATTCCAAATCCTGGTTTTGATTCTGCTCTTGCTGCTGGACTAAATCCTGATTTTAAATACTCTATAAAAGATGAGGATATCTTAGGAGATATTTTCTATGGTGATGAACTTATGAATTCTGGAGTTAAATTCAGAAAAATAGGCTTAGATACTCATAACCTTAAAGTTTTAGAAAAACTAGGTGATTTCAGAAGTAAATTATTAAAAATATCAAAAATATAGTATTTTCAACATGAAAATAAGAAAAGTCAGAGATTAAACTCTGACTTTTCTATCTTCTAAAATACATATCCTATATGTACTTGGAACAGCGCTCCACCATTTAAAACATCATTTGATACTGAGAAGTCCATTGGTCCAAGGAAGGTATCCCAACCAATTCCAACACCATATCCATGTTCAGTTTTATCCCATATATCATTTTTAGTTTCAAATCCAGAACTATAGTTGTATGTTCCAATATTATAGTTAAAGTTTAAATATAAATTTGGAACTATTGCATATTGTAATCCCGCTGACCCCATAAGGAAGTTATCTGTATAAACAGCTCCTATCGGCAATCCAGTGAAGGCGTATTTTCTTTCCTTCGGATTATTTCTTAAACCACCTAAATTAAACAACTCAGAAAGTGGTACATTCTCTGCATTATACATCTGTCCACCACGAACCCCTGTATTTAAAGACCATTTTTTACCTAATGAAATATATTTTGTAGCTAAAACTGAATATCCTTCATAAGTTTCTCCTGATTTTGTATTTGATTCTGAAAACAGTTGTAACAATCCATTTGAACCAGTTGTTGCATACTCAGCTTGATTCATTGTATCAAAATAGAAGCTAAAGGTATTAGAAATATAACTTCCATCCTTTTTAAATTCTGAGAAGTTTTCAATTTTTTCTCCAGAATCATAATATGTATCCATATTTTTAAACCCTAACGTGTATCCAGCTATTATATTATTAAATATTGTTGTTCCTACTGATAAGTTAGTGCTAAATGTATCGTTTCTATATGTTGAAACATTATCTCCATCTCTATATAAGAATATAGGATTTAATCCATAACCTAAATCCACCGAAACTATCAATTTATGATTTAAGAAATCATACTGAGTCATATCTGTTAAAGTAATTTTAGGATATTTTGAGAACTCTGTTTTCAATGTATAGTTCTTTTGAGAAAGATTAAACTTATTGAAAACAGGTACTTCAGCTTCAGCTTCTAATCCAGCACCATAGTTAGATACATAGAAAACTCCAGCTTTAAGTTTTGTTTCTAATCTCTCTTTTACAGTTAACTTTAATGTTTCACCCTGTACACTATAGAAAACTCTATCTACAAAGCTTTTAGCATAAATCTTTTCAATCCATAGATTTAAATCTTGAACCGACATCTCTCCATCTACTGGCTTTAATTTTTGAACCTCTTTCTCTGTTAAAAGTTCGTTCCCAGATATTTTTACGTCTTTTATAACGAACTCTTTCTTAGTAAAGTTTTCTTTTACACTCTTTACTCTTTCGAACTCCTCTCTATCTGATAGCTTTAAAAGAGCATAATCTAAACCTTCTGCAGCAACCTCTCCCTCTTTAATTAGAGTTGATAAGTTATCAAAGTTTAAAGTACTATGTTTTTTCACATCCGGAGTTATCAATATATCTGGTAGATGTGCTTGAGTTGCAGTCTTTTTAGTTCCTATATAACTTGATAATTTATCTAGTATCTGAACTATATTTGAGTTATCACTTATAACTATTGGATCCGCAGCAATATCTACTCCTATTACTATGTCGGC
>DIXX01000015.1:0-6447 GCA_002428805.1 Cetobacterium sp. UBA6069 | reverse complement strand
GCCATACTTTTTAAAGTAGCTAAAGCTAAATCTCCACTATCGATAGCTACTGATTCTCCTGTTTGTAAATTTGTTGTCATCGCTCTAAACGGTATTGGGAACTCTTTGAAGTTTTCAACTCCCTCAGCTCTAGCAAATATCTTTTTAAGTTCTAAGTATATATACTCTCCATTTAAAACTCCCATTGGAAGTGATAAATTAAAATTCTCATTTAAAGATATTGTAAGTGGATATTTATTTGATCTAGTTTTTTGAACAATACCTTCTAAATCTCTATCCGAAGCATTTCTAAACAGTTCGTAAAACTGTAAATCAGTAACTGTTTTTTCTATCTCATCTGGAGTATATCCAACTGAATACATCGCGGCTATTATACTTCCCGCACTTGTTCCAACCACATAATCAACTGGTATCCCGTATTTTTCAAGAACTCTTAAAACTCCTATATGTGCAGCACCTTTCGCTCCACCACCACTCAATACCAACCCAACTTTTGGTCTGTTCTCATCATTACTTTTTAAAAATGTGGCCCTTAAATTTTCTAAATTTTTTCTTTTTAACTCTAACTCTTCAATCTGCCTTTCAATCTCTTTTACCTTAGCCTCTTTAGAATTAACTCTATTTGGCGAATGAGAGGCTAAAACAGATAGACTTAATAGAAAAAATAGCACTACTTTTTTCAAAATCTTCATTATTTCTCTCCTTATTAATCTTTAGATGTCAAAATTCCTAACCCAACAAATGGTCTTAGAATTACATGAGACAATATTAATAGTATCACATTTAAGAAAGATAGAAAATAAAAAAAATCTCTATTGTTCTTATATTTTTTTACTAATATGAAAAAAGCATAGCCAGACTATGCTTTATGACTTTAAAAAATCTTTAAGTTCTTTTGTTTTTGGATTACTAAATATTGAACTCGGTGGTCCTGCTTCTATAATTTTTCCTTTGCTTACAAAAATAACATAATCTGCAACACCTTTAGCAAACTCCATCTCATGAGTCACTAAAATCATATCTTTCTTATCTTTTCTAAGCTCTTTTATCGCCTCTAAAATCTCCTTTGTCAATGCTGGATCTAAAGCCGATGTTGGTTCATCAAGCAGTAAAACTTTTGGTTCTAAAGCCATCGCTCTAACAATCGCCACCCTTTGCTGCTGACCTCCTGAAAGTTGGTGGGGATACTTATCCTTATGTTCAAAAAGCTGAAAGCGTTTTAGTAGGTGTACAGCCCTTTCTTCTGATTCTTTCGAACCTATTTTATGAACCTTTTCCAAAGGCAATAAAATATTCTTCAATGCTGTCAAATGAGGAAAAAGATTGAATGCTTGAAATACAACACCGATACCTTTTCTATACTCGTGAAGACTCTCTTCCTTTTCAGGGATAATCTCTCCATTTAAAGTTATTTTGCCACTATCTAAAGGTTCTAATCCAGCTAAAATTCTCAAAAGTGTTGATTTTCCTCCACCCGAGGGTCCTATTATAACTAAAGAGTGAATTTTATTCAACTCTAAATAAACTTCATCTAAAACAACCTGTTCACCAAAAGCTTTACAAAGTTTTTCTATTTTAACTTCCATAGCTATACCTCCTCTCTAAATACTTCGAAAGGTGAGATATTGGATATGTTAACACCAAATATCCTATAGCTAAAATACAATAGTTTTCTATAGGTGAAAATGTCAACGAATCAACCTCTTGAACATTTTTTGTAAACTCGTTCACAGCAATTATTGATAATAAAGATGAATCTTTTATTAAACTAGCAAACTGACCTGCAAGTGGTGGCATTACTCTTTTTGTAACTTGAGGTAAAATAATATATCTATAGGTTTGAAATTTTGTAAAAGCCAAAGCTTTCGCTGTTTCTAACTGACTTTTATCAATACTTTCAATTCCACTTCTTAAAATCTCACAAACATAAGCTCCTGAGAAAACTCCCATTATTAAAACTCCCATTAAATATCTATTATTTATACCAAAGGCTGTTCCTATCACATAATAAAATAGGTATATTTGAACTATAAGGGGTGTTCCTCTTATCATCTCTGTAAATCCTTTTGCAAAATAATAAGTCGGTAAAAATTTTCCCTTTTGACCTAAAACTAAAAGTATTCCAACTATAAAACTTGAAATAGAAGAAAATACTGAAATCATTAGAGTTACCTTAAACCCTAAAATAAATTTATATCTGTATTTAGTAATTATCCCTCTCCAGTTATATGGATAATCTATCGTACTAAAAGCAAAATGAAAAATTCCTAAAACAATTATAGTTACTAAAATTATATTGAACCATTTTACGAACGAATTTTCTGCTGCTTTTTCAGGTTTAAAAAATATAGTTTTTAGTATATTCATTTAGATATCTCCTAATCAAAGAAGAAAGGTACATTTTTCTCTTTAAAGAAAGCTCTCTCCTCACCTAAATATTTATCAGCTAATTCGTTAAATTTACCACTGTTTTTATACTCTTCTATAAACTCATCTATCTGAGCTCCTAAATCCTCTTCTCCTTTTCTATAAGCTACTGCCCACGGCTGAGATTCTGTTTCAAACTGCTCTAGTAAAGGTGTTGTTGTTTCAGAGTTTCTAGTCCAATTTCTATATATTGTCAATGGATCATATATAAAAGCATCCACTTTTCCTTGAGAAACCTCTAATATAATTGCACTCTCTTTATCAAAAACCATAATCTCTGCATTTGGGAAATACTTTTGAGCTACTGTATGTCCACTTGTCCCTTTTTTTACAGCAACTTTTTTTCCTTTTGTGTTTAAATCAGCGGCTTTATTTATTCCAGATTTATTATTTACTAGCATCCCTAAATAACTTTTCGCATAAGGTGTTGAGAAGTTAACAGATTGTTTTCTTTCCTCTGTCACAGACATCGAAGATATAATAATATCTATTTTTTTTGTCTTTAAAGCTGGAATCAATCCTCCATAAGCCATATCCTCTATAATTACATCTCTTCCTAAATACTCTCCTAAAGCGTAAGCCATATCAACACTTATCCCTGTTGGTCTTCCCTCTTCATTTGACATTTCAAACGGTGGATAAGCCAGTTCCATCCCAACTATAAGCGGTGCACTTTGAGAAAATGTTAAACTTCCTAAGATTAAAGTTAAAAAAATCAATAGTTTTTTCATGAATTCCTCCCTTTATATAAATCTTTTTATATAGCTCTCTTCTATTTCTAAATAAAAATAAAATTTCCTCTATTTTTATTTACAGTTTTCCATTTATAAACAAAAAGCCTCTAGCTAACTAGAGACCCTTTTACTTATATTTAATTTGCTAACAACCCTATTTTCAACATAAATAATCCAGCAGCGTATATCATTGGAAACGCAACTATACTTCTTAAAAAGAATATTTTCATAACATCAAAAAAGTTAAACCCAATTTTTGAATTCATAAGGATAATTCCTGTTTCACTAAAATATATAAGTTGTGAGAATGTCAATCCTCCAATTACAAATCTAGCTAACTCACTAGGACAATCTTTTATAAATACAGCCGGTAACCACATATCTGTTATTCCTATTATCATAGATGGTGCCATATATTTTGCTATCTCTCTTTCAAATCCTATAAATTCTAAAAATGGAACCATCGGTGCTGTTACTATTTGGAAAAAGCTCGTCTTATCTGCAAGCACTAATCCTATTGTTCCAACAAGCATTATAACTGGAGTAAAAGTAACATATATTGTTAAAACTTTTATAAATGAATCTTTTAAAACTTTTGTAGCTTTTGTTTTACCAGCTACATCTGAAGCTAATCTCAGAGCGTAGTTCATACTTCTATCTCTTTCATCTGGAGCTTCTCCCTCTTTATAATATCTATCTTTAAATTTCTTCAAAGGCATTCTAGAGATTACAACTCCTGTTAAAATTGTACAAACTATTATTGTTCCATAAAAATATCCGAAGATATGCGATAATCTAAGTAAATCTGCCATCATTATAGCAAATGATATTCCCACCAAAGAGAATGATGTAGCTATAATAGCTGCTTCTTTTTGTGTGTAATAACCCTTTTCGTATTGTTGATCTGTTACTACAATTCCAATTGTTCCATCTCCTACAAAAGATGCTAAAGCATCTATTGCTGCATAACCTGGAACTTTAAAAAGTTTTCTCATATAAGGCGCTATCAAAGTCCCTATAAATTCAACTAAACCAAATGATGTTAATAAAGGTATTAACATTACCTCTAGGAAAAATGTCACTAATATTGTCGGTAATAACTCATCTATCATCATAAGGCCCGTTGCTTCATCTGCAAAAATTTTACTTAAACTCTCTGGTAAAAAATTATATGTTATTAAAATTAAAGTCAAAGCCCCTAATATTCTTACTACTGCTACAAATTTACTACTTATAAAAAACCCGTCTAAAACTCTATCATTAAAAGTTTTTCTTTTCATTCCCATAATAGTTCCAAAGATGGTGATCACAGCAAACCCCGCTGTCACAATTTTCACTATATCATCATACCTCTCCACTATATGACTCTTGATATGACCCAATAACATCCCTGACTCTCCTCCTATTACCATTGGCACTAAGAAAAGCCAGATTCCTACAAAAGAATAAAATCCGAATTTAAAAGTATTGATTACCACTATCCTCCTCCTTATATTTTAAATAAAAAAAAGCGTACAAAAGTACGCTTAAATAACCAATTAAAAATAACAAAATTTTACAATATTGTTATGGCAGCGTCACAATATTTTTGTTCACAGGATTACAACATCTTTGCCATCAGCCTTAGGCTCGTTTGTAAAGGTGAACTCATATTTAATTTTTATAATGCATTATGAAACATTTTTATCATTTTGTCAATATTTAATTTTATTTTTTTATCTTAAAATATCACTATAAAGAGTCATCGCTAAGTAAAAATAGATTACTAATGCTAATGCATCCACAATTGTAGTTACTAATGGTCCGGCCATTATAGCTGGATCTAAGTTTAGTTTCTTTGCTCCGATTGGTAATAACCCTCCCACAAGTTTAGCTATAACTACAGTTATTCCTAAAGTTACAGATACAAGTAAGGACATTTTTAAATCTTGTTTTAATATGAAGTTCATACGTAAAAAATTTACTACTGCCAAGCCAACTCCAACAAATAAACTAACTCTTAACTCTTTCCACACAACCTTTAAGTAGTCACTTATTTTTATCTCACCTAAAGCCATTCCTCTTATAATCAGAGTTGACGATTGCGATCCAGCATTTCCACCTGTATCCATAAGCATTGGAATAGCTGCAGCTAGCACAACCATTTGTTCTATAACCTCTTCATATCTACTTATAATTGATCCTGTAAATGTTGCTGAAACCATTAGAACCAATAGCCATGTTAGACGATTCTTTGCCAAGTCAAAAACTGAAGTTTCTAGATACTCCTCTTTACTTGGAGCCATCGCTGCCATTTTTTGGAAATCCTCTGTATTTTCCTCTTCTATTACATCAACCATATCATCTATCGTTATAATACCAATTAAGATATTTTCTTTATCAATTACAGGTAAAACTGTTAAATCATATTTTTTAAATAAAGTCACTGCTGCCTCTTGATTTGTTGAAGTTTTTACAGATAATATATTTTTATCCATAAGTTTACCAATAATCTCATCATCTTGAGAAGCTAATAATTTTTTTAAAGTTATTTGACCTTCTAATCTTTTTTGATTATCTATAACATAAGCAACATCTATCGTTTCTAACTCTTCAGCATATTTTCTTACATGCTCAAGACTCTGTTTTACAGTAAAACTACTTTTTAGAGATAAAAACTCTATTGTCATTAAGCTTCCTGCTGAATCCTCTTCATAAGAAAGGAATTGATTAATTAAAGAACGATTTTCATGCTTATAATTTTCAAGAACTCTTTTCACAACATTTGAAGGCATCTCTTCTAAAAAGTCAATCATATCATCAAAGTATAACTCCTCTAATAGGGATTGTAACTTCTCATCATTTATTGAGCTTACAATTTTAATCTGTTCATCAGTATCTAAATTTGCAAATACCTCTGCTGCAATATCTTTATGAAGTAATCTAAAAAGAATAATCATATCCTTTTCGTTTTCACCATTTGCCTCTACAAATTCAGCTATATTGATAGGAGTTTCAGAATTTAAAACCTCCTTTAAAGCTTTTAAATCCTTTTTTAACAGAAGCTCTTTTACCTTTGTTTCAAACATATTTTCCTCCTTGTTTTTTGCAGAGGAAAACTGAAGAAAAATTCTAGACCTTTCCTCTACAAACGAATATTAAATTGTTATTTTTTACATTGCGTTTGGGATAACTGTCCATTTTTTTCTCTCCTTCGATTTATTTTTGTTATACAACTTTTAAATTATACCTTTTATATAAGTAAAAGTAAATCTTTTATACTTTTACAAAAAACAAAAAGACCTTA
>DIXX01000040.1:1043-3192 GCA_002428805.1 Cetobacterium sp. UBA6069 | reverse complement strand
ACAAGAAATATAGTACCATAAATTTGAAACTTCGTCAACAACTTTTTTTATTTTTTTATAAAATTATAAAACTTTATTAAATCTTCAGTGTACTTAACTCTTTCAGAATAGTTATTTGGATATCTACTATCTGCTGATTTTTCTATATATTCTTTGATATTCGAAGGTATATCAACTTTCTTTATCAATCCTTTATACTCTTCTTTTTTCTCTTCGTTTATTTTCTTAGATTCTTCTATTCTTTTTTCATTTTTTGATAACTCTTTTACATTATAATAGAAATTTTTATAAACAATTTCATAATCAGTTCCATATTTTTTTTCTAGTCTTCTAACTTCTTCATCAACTTTCTCTGTTGTTAACCCTTCTTTTTTTCCCAAAGATACTATTCTATTATATGCTCTTTTTTGATCCCTCACATATAAATTAGAGCTATCTTTTTCAAATGAGTTTTTTTCTATATTATCACTAACTCTTTCAGGTATATCTGCTAAAGTAACCACTGAAAATAATACCATAACTAATAACAAACACTTCTTCATAAATTTTTCCCTCCATAATTTATATGCTATAAAAAAATTTCCTTGTAAGAAATTCTTACAAGGAAATAATATGTTTAAAATTCTATAAAATTTTATAAAATTAGAAGTTTACTCTTACACCTGCATAAACAAACGGTTGCCATCTCCAATTATTTGCTGAAGATTCATCTGTATTATCCCAGTTTCTGTACTCTGCTCCAACTCCACCGTTTAAAGCTACTGCTGGTGTTAATTGGTATTTTGTAGAAACACTTAAAGATGAATATAAGCTATATGAATTTTTATTAGCTGTTCTCTCTCCTTTGTCATTGTATCTAGCATATTGGTTGAATGCATATGGATCATATCCACCCTCGAAGTTGAAATCAACAGTTGCTTTCTCTCCTGTGTATAATCCAAATGTTCTATATAAATAAAGCTCTACTGATGTAACGAACTCTTTATCTTTCTTAGTTGTTGCACTTGTTTGGATTTTATCTAAATTATAGAAGTATTGCTCTAAGTATAGTGCTCCATCCCAAGTGAATCCTAATGGTAAGTTACCCGCATATTCAACATCTAATGCTACTTTGTTGAAGTAATCAGATCCATTATCTGGAGCTGTTGAATGGTATACACTTGGTGCTAAAACAACTTTAGATAATAACCCACCTTTATTTTGGTATGCATTCATTCTTAACATATATTGGAAGTTTTGAGAATCATTTTCTTCATCTCTATACTGAACTCTAGATGTGAATACATCGTTATGCTTATAGAAATATCTTAATCTAGTTTCTGTAGCATAATCTTTTCCAGCTTTATTTTTTTCTGATTCTAAGTTAGTATAATCTCTAACTCTTCCTTCTAATCTAGAATTTTCAGTCATTTGAATTCCAAATGTTGTTTGAAGTCTAGCTCTGTTGTTTGCTCCTCTATTCCATGTATCTTGGTTTTCAGGTGATAAATCATTTCCTAATCCATCTTTTGCTACCTTATCTCCGTGACCTTCAGTTTCTCCGTACGCTCTGTACTCTAATCCAATGTATCCAGTTGGTCTGAAAGCTTCCTCAACAACCTCAACTACAGGTTCAGCTACTACTACAACCTCTTTTGATACTTCTACCGGCGCTACTACAGCCTCTTTCGCAGATGCAGTTGCTCCAACTACTAATAAAGAACCTAATAAAAGTGCTAACTTTTTCATATAAATTCCCTCCAGTTATATTTTTTTTAGAAATCCCCGTTTTGAATTTCTCCCGTTACCTAAGTTTATACAATATTTTAATCTTTTTGTAAACATTTTTTTATTTTTTTCCAAACTTTTTACAAGTTTTTTACGTCCATAATATTTTTGTTTTTTTCAACTTTTCGCCCCTGATTTTTACTATGATTAAACTTTTTTACATTTTGTAAACTTTGATTTCACTGAATAATTAGTCATCGGTTTTTCTACATATATATTTTTTATTTTGGGATTCATTATATATATCTAAACGTAAGAAATTATTCTGAAAAAAAAGTTAAAAATAATTATTTTACAAAATTTTTTTCAACTTTCCTTTTTCAAATTCTTACAATTTTTCACAAGAATTTTTATAACAAAAATTTACAAAAAAATAAAAAAA
>DIXX01000040.1:628-825 GCA_002428805.1 Cetobacterium sp. UBA6069 | reverse complement strand
ACATAAATGTATCTGCAAAACTTCTTGAATAAAAACAATTATCTCTTTGAGAATTGTGGAGATCTTCTTGCTTTTCTCTTTCCGTATTTCTTTCTTTCTACCATTCTTGAGTCTCTTGTTAAGAATCCAGCTGCTTTTAAAGCTCCTCTTAAAGTCTCATCAGCTTCAACTAAAGCTCTTGATAATCCGTGTCTGAT
>DIXX01000040.1:0-301 GCA_002428805.1 Cetobacterium sp. UBA6069 | reverse complement strand
TCTGCCATAGTTTTTCCGTTTATTTCGATTCCTTTTCCACCAGGGATAAGTCTTACTCTTGCTACTGAAGTTTTTCTTCTTCCAGTTCCTCTATATTGAATCATTTCTGCCACTGTCAATCCCTCCTAAATTAAAATTCTACCTTTACTGGTTTTTGTGCAGTATGAGCGTGCTCTGCTCCAACAAATATTCTTAATCTTGTTAACTGCTCTCTTCCTAATCTGTTCTTTGGAAGCATTCTCTTAACAGCTAGCATTAAAGCTTCTTTAGGATTCTTAGCAAGAATCTCTTCTAATCTTCT
>DIXX01000011.1:41531-45143 GCA_002428805.1 Cetobacterium sp. UBA6069 | reverse complement strand
ATAATTTTAATATCATCTGTTGCAACATACTCTAATCCAGCTTTAATCTCTTTGATAGCTGTCATTTTTTCTTTTTGCGGTAATTTAAAACTAAATATTTTTTGATTACTTCTCAATTCTCTCTCATCAACAATTTTTACATTTTTAGAAATCTCACACTTATCTTCGATATAATCGTATTCATCATATTTTATTCTATTTTTTCCAACAATCAAATTATATCCCTCAGCATTTTTTAAAGCTTCTCCTAAATATATATAGTAGTCATAACCGTCTTTTTTATGTTCTCCATCTCTCACAACACAAACTTTTTTTCCAATCATTTTATGGTATAACTCTATAGTTTTCACTATAGTATTCACACCTCTTTTTTCCTGACAACTCACAACTACATTGCGCTTCTCTTTAAAAATAGCTCTCAACACTCTTTTTTGTAACGAGTTATAATCCAAGTCTCCAATTAAAAATATTTTTATATCTTTAAATAATTGTCCAGCTTCAATTGCTAAACTTTTAAACTCTTCTTCTTTTTCTATCAATATGTGAACATTATTGTTTTCCTCTTTTTTTATTATTTTATCAATTGTTATTTTAAAATCATAGTTATAATATTCTTTCAGTTTTTTCAATAAAATCTTTGTTTGATTATCCAAAAACCCAACACTATTTCTTCCTATATTTATCGATACATCATCTGCTAGGAAACTAATATTCAACTTTTCATTTTCAATATCTCTTCTTGTATAAAAAATAGATTTTATCGGAAATTTCAAGTTATATAAAGTTTGATATTCAGAGTAGTTATTAACATTTTTTATCGATGGCTTTATATCCTCTATAAATATTTTATACTGATACTTATCTTTATATGTTTCCATCTTCAATTTGAAAGCTACATCAATCTCTTTATTCTCTAAAATCGTTTCTAACATATCCTCACTATTAAACCAAACACAATTTTTTATTTCCACCCCATCTTTTATCAAATCCATCATAAGGTGGTTTTTCTCTTTCCCAATCGCTCTAAAATTAGAATATTTACAATTCTCTATAGAAAATAAAGGTGATGGATTCCCAAAGCCATAAGGCTCTAGCGATGACAATTTATCCATTAAGTCAAACGATATCTTTATCATCGATAGTTCACAGTCTATCTTTATCGGTTTTTTTGTATCTTCACTACTCAGACTCTCAAAGGCGTATCTATCTATTCTTTCGGAAAACTCCTCTATATTTTTAATTGGAATAGAAAACCCTGCAGCTCCTGCATGTCCTCCATATTTAACAAAAAGCTCTCTCATCGAATTCAAAGCCTCTATCATATTAAAAGCTTCTATACTTCTACATGAAGCTGTCGCTATACCCTCTTCTGGTTTTATCTCCATTATTATAGATGGTTTATAATATCTATCTAGTATCTTTGATGCCACTATCCCTATTACCCCATGATGAAACTTCTCTTCAGCAACAACTATCACACTTTTTTCATCCAATTTTTTTTCCTCTATTTTTTCTATAGCTTTCTTCAGTATATCCTCTTGAATCTCTTTTCTTTCACTATTTTTATTTATCAAATCATAAATTAAATTGTCGCACACTATATGAGAATCACTTACAAATAACTCTACTGCCATTTTAGCATCCTCTAATCTTCCAGCGGCGTTAAAAATTGGTGCTATTATAAACCCTACATCATATGTATCAAATTTTTTCTCCATAGGATTTTCATATAACCTTTTCATCAACATATTAAGCCCTTGCCACTTACTACTTTTTAAAAGCTCTAGCCCCCTTTTTACCAGCAATCTATTTTCACCTTTTAACGGAACTATATCTGCTATAGTTCCAATTGCAACTATGTCTAAGTATTTATATATATCATTTTTTTTCTGTAAAACTTTATAAAGTGCTAAAAGTAACATAAAAGCTGTTCCTACTCCAGCTAAATATTTATAGTCAGTTTTATTATCATCCCTTTTCGGATTTATGATTGCGTAAGCTGCTGGAAGTTCGTTGTTTATTTCATGATGATCGGTTATTATCATATCCATACCTAATGAGTTGCAGTGTTCAACTTCAAGAACAGATGAAATTCCACAATCAACAGTTATAACTAAATCCCCTCCCTCTCCTTTTATATAACTCAAAGCATCTTTATTTAATCCATACCCTTCATCTCTTAAAGGAATATAGTATTTTACATCTATCCCAATCTCTTTTAATGCTAAATAGCATAGTGATGTAGAAGTAATACCATCAACATCATAATCTCCATATATCCAAACACTTTCTTTTTTCTCTTTGGCTTCTAATATTCTTTTAACTCCCTTATCAACATCCATTAAATCACTCGGATTCATAAGATTTTCTAAAGTCCCATCTATGAAAAAATCTATCTCCTCTTTTGAAACAACACCTCTATTATAAAGGATTTGTTCTATATCTTTATCTATATATGTATTTTGTTTTTCAAATTCTTCTGACTTATATATCCATTTTGTATTTCTCATTTCTCCATCCTTTTCTCGTATTTATTAATTGTATATTGCACTATAGAAAGAATAAGTATATACAATTTCTTCTATATCTTTTTGAAATTTTTCATCAGTTATTGTTTCTATTTTCAAATCTCCATCTAATTCAAAATTTAATGATTTCAAAACCTTTTCTCCATATAAATATTCTATCAGTGTTTTTAAAATCATTCCATTATGTTTTTCATATATCTCTTTTAATATTTTGCTACCTAATTCTATATTTATTTCTGGATCAAAGTAACTTTCTATTTTTCCTTCAATCATTTTCTCGGGAATGCCCATTAAACCTATTTTCCCAAATTTTATATTTTCACTATCAAATTTACTTTCTGTATACATAACAGTATAAATTAAAGATTGTGGAAGAATATAATTTTTTCTAACTTTTGCAACCTCTTCTCTGTAATATTTAGGATATATGTAATGTAATAAATTTCTATATCTATAAAACTCTTTTTTAAAATCATTAACTTTATCAAAAGCTTCTTTATAATACTTACCATCTACAAAACTATTTATTATTGTTATTTTATCTTGAATACTTTGTGAATCTAAATCAAAGTTTGTACTATTAACTGCAATTTCCAAAAGCTCTGGTTTCCCTAATCCACCTATTTGAACCAAGGCATTTTTTAGAACTTCTTCTTTATAACTATTTTTTATTTCAAAATCTGCCAACGAATTTAAATAACTTCTTACAACATAATTACTTGTAAAGAAAATATTATAGTTTGCCAACTCCCAAGGCTCATCAACTTTTTTAGCCAATTTATTTGAAACCATATAATATAAACCCATTTTTGGATGTTGTGGATAAAGCTCTTTAAACACATTATAATTTTGAATAAATCTTTTTTTATTTTGTAATTTTATATAAATTTCTAATTTCAAACTTTTTATACTTTCATCTTCATTAATCGTTTTTTCTATTGTATCTTTCGCCTTCCTGTACTCCTCTAATTGATAATAAATTCTTGCTATTCTGAAAAGTGCTCTATCTTTTAGTTTTGAATCTTTTATACTTTCATAATTGTAAATAGCTCTCGGAAAGTCTTTATTTTGCTCAAATGCTACT
>DIXX01000011.1:0-41272 GCA_002428805.1 Cetobacterium sp. UBA6069 | reverse complement strand
TTGACTGAATTTAAAACTTCAATAACTTTCTCATATTTTTTCTTCTCATAAAAATAGTTACTTAGATTTATTAATTCATCTCTATCAAACTCTTTTAAATATCTAAAATTTTCATTGTATTTAACCTCATACAAAATTTTATATTTAGAATCGAATTTCTCTAGTATTTTCAACGCTTTTCTTTCGTAGGGTTCTAATTCTGGATCATAATAATCCAAAACCAATCTTTTAAAATATTTCTCTGCTTTCTCAAGATCATTTTTTTTAAGATAGATTTCACCACTAAAATAATCTCTTCTATACTGAAAATAATTTGTTTTTTTGACTTCTTGCTTTATATATTTTTCTGGAACATATACCGCTCTTGAAAAATATAAAAGAGCCTCGTCAAATTTTCCCATATCCATATAATTTTTAGCTATGTAAAAATTTGCATAATTACTCTTCAAAGGATATGAATAAGGAAAATTTTTCTGATAAACTTCATAAAAAAACAAACTATTTTTATAGTCTTTTTTTTCGTTCGCTTCTAGAGCTTTATTAAAAAATATATAATCATCAATATTGTATGAAAAACTTTTAATTCCAAGGCTCATCAACAATATAAAAATATATAAATATCTCATTTTACACCCCTTTAAGTACTTTATATTTTTATTATATCATATAATTTTTACTAAAAAATTTATATTTTCTAAAAAAAATAGTTGAAATTATTTTAAATCTGTATAATAATAAATAATGTTATAATTTTTGTAGGAGGTGATTAATTTGGGAATAATTAAAATTTTAGATGAATCTCTTTCGAATATGATTGCAGCTGGAGAAGTTGTAGAAAATCCAGCTAGTTTAATTAAAGAGCTTTTGGAAAACTCACTTGATGCTGATAGTAAGTATGTTCGAATCGATGTTAAAAAAGGTGGTAAAGATATTAAATTTACCGATGATGGCAAAGGAATGTCTAGAGAAGACCTACTTCTATGCATTGAAAGACATGCCACTAGTAAAATCTCTTCTAAAGAGGACCTTTTCAATCTAAATACCTACGGCTTTAGAGGGGAAGCTCTTTCTTCTATTGCTGCTGTTTCCAAAATGGTTATCTCAACAAAAAGAAAAGATGATTCTATTGGTCATTCAATCAATGTTTCTGGTGGAAAAATAACAAATCTAAAAGAAGTTCAAAAAAGTCTTGGTACTGAAATAGATATTAAAGATCTTTTTTTCAATACACCTGCTAGATTGAAGTTTTTAAGAAAAGATACAACTGAAAACACTAAGATAAAAGAGATTGTTTTACAAGAAGCTATCGCAAATCCAAATGTGTCTATTGTACTAAGTATCGACGGAAAAGAAAGCCTTCGAACAAGTGGTAAGGGGATTGAAAATACTCTTATTGAACTTTTCGGAGTCTCTACTCTTAAAAATTTAAAGAACATCCAATTTGGCTATATTGGTAATCTTTCTTTAACTAGATCTACTAAAGATTTTATTTTTACCTTTGTTAATAATAGACCTGTTAAATCTAAAATTATTGAAGAAGCTTTAATTGATGGTTACTACACTCACCTTATGAAGGGAAAGTATCCATTTGCTATTATCAATTTAAAAGTCGATCCTAACTCTATTGATGTCAATGTACATCCCTCAAAAAAAATCATTAAGTTTTCAGATGAAAATAAAATCTATCACGAAATTTACTCTGTTGTTGAAACAGCTCTGAATTTAAACAAAGATTTTACTACTCCAACTTTTGAAGTAAAAAAAGAAAACATGAATTTTGAAGAGTTGGATATCAACATGATAAAAATTTCAAAAAATTCAAAAAATTCTTTTGAGAATTTTGAAATTAATGATATAAAAGGAAGAGACGATGTAAAAAAGGAAAATAAAATTTCTTTAGAACATAATAGTATATTTTCTCCTGTAAAAGCTGAAGAAAAAAAGCTAGACCTTACAATTGAGAAATCTGAAATATCTGTTGATCATTTTAAAAAGGACAATTTAACTCCTACTATTTTTGAAGAAATAAAAGTAGAGAATAAAATTCCATTACTTAATCCAAGTAAAAAAGATCAAATAGTTTCAAAAAAAACAATTGATGATATAACTTTAAAAAATATAAGAGTAATTGGACAATTTTCAAACTCTTTTATCTTAGTTGAAGAGGATAGTGGCTTAATCGTTTACGATCAACATATCGTTCATGAAAGAATTCTTTATGAGAAACTAAAATCCGAATATGAAGAACACAAAATTTCTTCACAGGCTTTATTAGTTCCTATAAAAGTTTCGTTAACACTAAAACAAATTGATTTACTTAAAGATAAAATTAAATTCTTTGAAGATTTTGGTTTTGAAATAGATCAATTTAATGATTCTGATTTTTTAATCAGAGCTGTTCCAACTATAAAAACTAAAGATTCTTTTGAAAATATATTTTTCGAGATTCTAGGTGGATTAAATAAAGTTAACTCAAAAAATGAAGTTATTGAAAATATGATTATCTCAATGTCTTGCAGGGGTGCTATTAAAGCTAATGAAAAATTAAGTATTCCGGAAATGGAAAAACTTATATTAGAACTTCATAAAATAGGTCGTTTTACTTGCCCTCACGGCAGACCAATAACATTCAAAATAAGCCTATTAGATATGGAGAAAGGATTCAAAAGAAAATGAATATAAATATTATTTGTGTAGGAAAAATTAAAGAAAAATATATACTAGACGGTATACAAGAATTTTCTAAAAGACTCCAAGCTTTTGGAAAGCTAAAAGTTTTTGAATTAAAAGAGGATGGAAATGATTCTAATAGAAATATATCTATTGAAAAAGAATCAAAAGCTATTCTTGAAACTCTAGAAAAAAATAGAGGATTTAAAATTCTATTAGACATTAGTGGAAAAAACTTCTCTTCTGAAGAGATGGCTACCCATATAGAAAAAATAGGTGTCAATGGTGACAGTACTATTAACTTTATAATTGGTGGTTCTTACGGTGTTTCAGACGAGATTAGAAAAGCTTCAGATTTAAGACTTAGTTTTTCTAAAATGACTTTTCCACATCAATTAATGAGATTGATACTAATCGAACAAATATATAGATGGTTTAGTATAATTAAAAATACTAAATACCATAAATAAATTTTTAATTTTATTTTATTATTTTTATAAATTATTAGGAGGAAACAATGTATTCGCAAGGAGAAACTTTTTATCACAACATCGATGACGAGGAGTTTGAATTAACAGTCTTAGAAAATCTTATTATTAGGGATAAGGAATATCTTATCACTGAAGATTTTGATGGAACTAACTATATATTTTTATACGACGAGGACGAGGATGATCTAGTTCCTGTCGACGACTCTAACGAAATAAATTCTGTTTTAGATTTCTGGAAAGAGGAATACTTAGGTGCAGATAATATCGGTGATTGGGATGATGACGAATATTACGACCGTGAAGATTCTTTTGATCACGATTATTATGATGATATGGGATATGATGACGACGAAAAGGATTACTATTAATGGCTAAAATAATAATTAATAGCCTTGATTCTTTTGGTGAGAAAATCTCTCAAAAAATGATTGCTCAGAAAGTAGTTTCAGATGAATTCACTACTTTCACTTATGAAAATAAATATGGAAAAGGTGAAATAAGAATATCCCCTTATTTTACTGAGATTTTTAAATTTGGAGAAATTGAAAGCACTCTTACAATTAAACCCGATTCAAAAACTGATTTTATTTACAATACACCATATTTAAAAAAGAATTTTACAGTTTTTTGTAAAAAATATGTTTATTCTGAAAATAAGTTGACAATTGCCTATATTATATATGATAATAGTATAGAGATAAATCAATTAGAGATTGAAATAATTGAAGTACAATAAAAGTTAAAATAGAGCAATCTCTTTGCTCTATTTTTTATTAAAGGAGGGGTAAATGAAAAAAATATTTTTAATTTCTACAACAGCATTAGTTCTTTTTAGTTGTACTAATCTTCAAACACAGCTTCCAAAACAAACTCAAGTTGTTGTTCCTAGTGTTAAAAATCCAATTTTGCCACAGGATAATTTTTTCCTTAACGAATCTGGAGTAGCTTACTTATATGAATTGACTCAAAGAGATTTATCTACAAGTTCTATGCGTGAGTATCTACCATCTCAAATAATGTCTCCTATGGAGGTTTATGCTGGAGAGACACTAATTATTAACAACATTAATGCTGATAGAGTGAAAATAATTTCTTCCCCTATCAAAAGTGATTATACTTTTAATATAACTAATAATTCTTTAAATTTTAATAGCTTGTATCAAGGAGAGTATGTTGCTGAAATCTACAGAGGTTTCACATATATTGGTAGCGTTAAGATAAAAAATAAATTGAAATATAATTTTACTGAGAAAGATAATTATGATATAATTTTAAACAGCTACAACAATAAAAATTTAGATTTATTGGTAAAAAGTGCCCAACTATATCTTACTGCTTTTCCTACGAACAGCAAACAAAAAGATATAGCCTTTATGGTGCTAGACCTAAGTTCTACAGGTGAAAATAAAGTCTTAATTAATAAAGAGATTAGATATTTGAAAGAGAACTTCTCTCTTAATGAGAGTGAAAAGATAAAACTTCTAGGTTTTGAAGAAAAAGCCAACTCTGGGAGTTTTGTCATTAATAATTACTACTTAGATTATAATAGAAATAATCTTAAATTAAATACTGAAGTGATGAGAGCTATTAAAGCTAAGAAAAGTGCTACATTAGATGAATTACAATTTTTAGAAAAATTTTACAGTGACTCTCAAAATACTGAGTTAGCTGCACTAATTGGTTCTTTGTATGCACAAAATGGTGATAACGATAAAGGTAATTACTACCTTAGTTTAGGAGGGAATACCGATTCTAAAGCACCAACTTTAATAACTACGCCAGTAGAAATTCCTACTTCTACATTGATGGAGCAAAAAGAAAATGATGCGATACCTATAATTTCGCCATCAACTGATTCTTCTAAAGATATGACGAATGGAATAGAGGCTCTTAATCGTAAAAGTTATAATGAAGCATTAATATTCTTTAATAAAGCTGAAAACAATTCCGCTAATATATCTGAACTTAACTTCTATCGTGGAAAAACATATTTCTCGATGAATAATTTTAACAAAGCTCTAGTTGACTTTGAAAAAATAACAACTTCTGATGATAATACATCTGAGCTTTATTACTATTTAGGAGTTATTTATCATAAAAAAGGGGATATTGAAAAAGCTAAAGATTACTTAAGAAAGTCTAGAGAACATAGCCCAAATAACACTTGGGGTAGAAAAAGTAGCATATATTTATTGAAACTATAAATTTTAAAAAAGGGAGAAAAACTATGGAAAAATACTTTGACAGAGTTGCAAAAGAACGTCTTGTAATGGAGCAATGGGATAAAATAAAAGAGATTGAAGCTCTAGGAGTTTACCCATTCGGAAAAAAATATGATAAAGTTCATATGGTTGGAGACCTTTTAGCGTCTACTCCAGAATCAGAAACAACTTTCAAAACAGCTGGAAGAATCATGGGATTCAGAGAGCAAGGAAAGGCTGTATTCGCTCATATAGAAGACCAAACTGGAAAAATCCAAGTTTATATTAGACAAGATCAAATCGGAGAAGAATCTTTCGAAATACTTAAGAAATTAGGAGCTGGAGACATTATAGGTGTTGAAGGAGCTTTATTTATGACTCAAAAAGGAGAATTAACTTTAAGAGTTTCTCAAGTTGAATTACTTTCTAAAAACGTAAGAGCTCTTCCTGAAAAGTTCCACGGTTTAACTGACGTTGAAACTAGATACAGAAAAAGATATTTAGACCTTATTATGAATAGAGAAGTTAAAGAAACTTTCATGAAAAGAGTTAGAATCATAAATGGAGTTAGAGAGTTTTTAAACAAAAAAGGATTCTTAGAAGTTGAAACTCCTATGATGCATCCTATCGTTGGAGGAGCTGCTGCAAGACCTTTCATTACTCATCATAACGCTTTAGATATGGAATTATACTTAAGAATCGCTCCTGAGCTTTACTTAAAGAGATTAATCATAGGTGGATTTGATAAAGTTTATGAAATCAATAGAAACTTTAGAAACGAAGGAATGTCAACAAGACATAATCCTGAATTCACAATGATGGAACTATACCAAGCTTATGCTGATTACAATGATATGATGGATTTAACTGAAAGTTTATTCCAATTCCTAGCAACTGATGTTTTAGGAGCTACTACTATCGAATATAACGGAAAAGAAATAAATCTTGATAAATTCAACAGAATACATATGGTTGATATGATTAAAGAAATTACTGGTGCTGACTTCTGGCAAAACTTAACAGTTGAAGAAGCTAAAGCTTTAGCTAAAGAGCACAACGTTCATGTTGCTGATCATATGACGACTGTTGGACATATAATTAACGAATTCTTCGAGCAAAAATGTGAAGAGCACATTGTTCAACCAACTTTTGTTTACGGACATCCTGTAGAAATCTCTCCTCTTGCTAAGAGAAATGCTGAAGATGGAAGATTCACTGATAGATTCGAGTTATTTATTGACGCTAGAGAATATGCTAACGCATTCTCTGAGTTAAATGACCCAGCTGACCAAAGAGGAAGATTAGAAGCTCAAGTTGAAGAAGCTTTATTAGGAAATGACGAAGCTACTGCTGTTATCGATGACGATTATATTGAAGCTTTAGAATATGCTTTACCTCCTACAGGTGGATTAGGTATCGGTATTGATAGAATGATTATGCTTTTAACTGGTGCTCCATCAATAAGAGACGTTATTCTTTTCCCTCAAATGAAAAGAAAAGATTAATTTTTAATTTAAAGATGTTCCTTTGGAGCATCTTTTTTTATAATTAAGTAAATAATTTTAAATATTATCCAGTAAATAAAAAAAGCCCTCCTGGGGGGGAGGGTTTTTTTATAACACGGGGGAGTGTTAAAAAATAAAAAAGATTAAAATAGATTTTTGGGGGGTATATAGATCTATTCAATCAAATTCGGTCTCACAACTAGTATATAATAAGAACACTTTTATGTCAAGTTTTTTTTCTGAACATTCATTTATTTTTAATTGTTCTGTTTTTTACCTTTTAGATTGTTTTTTATGTGTAAAAAGAAAAGAATGGAATATATCCATTCTTTATTATACTAAACCTTTTTTTATCATTGCTAAAGCATATTGATGAGCATCTACTGTTGCACTTGCATAAGCAAATTTAGTCTCACCTTCGAAAAATCCATTTAACAACACTTGCTGTTGTTCTTCTACATTCATCATTAACCTTTCAATAGTTAATTTTCCTTCTCTAAACTCTTCTAATAATGCATTATAAATCGAATCAAATGTGCTATCATATATTTCATTTTGTATCTCTTCAAAAAACATATCTTTTACACCCCTTTTTGGTATAGTTTCTTTACTTTTTTATGTTAACATTTTTTATTAATTTTGTCAACAATTATCCTATGTAGGCTATTTCAAAGTTTTGATGAACACCTAAGAATTTTGTTTTCAACTCTTTATAGTTATCTTTTAAATATAGCATCTGATTAAACTGTCCTTGTGAAGCATTTTTTATAGTTAATTTATTTTTCAATTCATTTCCATATTCATTCCACAAATTAGTAAAAAGTACATATAAAAATACCAATGTTGTCACTTGAATTCCTGCAAAATCAAGCACTACCTCTTCCTCTTTTTTTAAAACTTCTTTTATTTTTTCATAAAAGCTCTTAGCTTTATCTGGATTTATAAGCATTGAGCTATTAAAATATTTTTTTAATTTTATTTTCATAAGTTTTTTCTCCTAAATTTAATTTGTTTGATCAAAATGATTAGTTTCTACTGTGTACTCTCTTTTCCCTACTAATTTTCCATTTTGATTATAGTAATTCCAAACTCCTATTGCTTGACCGTTATTAAAGTTACCAACTATATGAAGCTTTCCATTTTCATGATATAACTTGAATAAGCCATGGTCTTTTCCTTTTAAGTAATTTGTTTGAAACGTTTTATAACCATATTGATTATATAAAACATATTTACCATTTAGTTCTCCATTTTTCCAATTTTCTATTGATTTTATTTTTCCGTTAGCATAAAAAGATAACCACTTCCCTTCCGGTACACCATTTTTGTAAAACTCTCTATCTTTTTGAAATGTTACCATTCCTGTATAAGGAGTGCTTTTGTCTTTGACGAAAACTTTTCCATTTTTGTTTAAAATTTTAGAATAATCTACTTGTGAGTATTTTGCAAAAATAAATTGCGCTAATAAAATAAAGGTTACTAACATTTTTTTTATCATTTTTTAATCCCTCACTACTTTCTTTCTATATCTATTATCTTTACTGATTTTTCAATTTTATGTTTCACTATTTTTTTATCATAAAAAAATATTCCTATAAATGCCACTACTAAACTCATAAAACTCATTCCTATATTTTTACCTTCAGAAAATCCTAACTTACTTCCTAAAAAATATCCTAAAAACATAAATATTAGTGGAAATATATATACAATCATAGCAGCTTTAAAAACTTGATTATCTTCCATTTCAAAAGTTATTATATCCCCTATATTAACGTCATCTCTATCAGTTATAAAAGTAAATGTATTTGCTATCTTAGCACTGTCACTACAGTTATTACAATGAGAGCAAGCACTCTCTTTATACATAGAAATAACCAGTTTATTCCCTAATCTTTCTTTTACTAAACCACTACTTTTCATTTTCTGCTCCTTATTGAAATGATTATATTGAAATTATAACATATTTTTTTATAGAACTTAATGTTTTTGTAATAAAAAAAGGTAAGATTTATTTCTTACCTTCTGAGCATATCTTATAATTTGTCGTGTAATGTCCCGCCAACAGCACATTTACATCCCATACCAACCTCTAAACATCTACTTGGATCGATATAAACTATATCCCATCCGTCATCTTCATCGTCACCATATCCAACTTCACCTATGAACATTAACTCAAGCCCTTTTGCTTTTAATTCCTCTTCACTTTGTCCTATTTTTTTTAAAAATTCTTCTTTAGTTAACATATGCGTCACTCCTAGTCTGTTTATTATCTGACTCAATAATACACTATTTTTGTGTAGTTGTCAATACTGGATTTGTTTTTTTTTAAGTATTTTTTGAGTTTTAATTTCTAGTAAAAAATGTTATAATATTTTTTGGTAATACAAATATAGAAATGAGGTAAATTATGAAAGTTTTAGTTATTGGTGATGTTGTTGGAAATCCTGGTAGAAAAATTTTAAAGGCATATCTTGACAAATATAAAAACAATTATGATTTTATAATTGTTAACGGAGAAAATGCTGCTGCTGGATTCGGAATCACTGCAAAGCTTTGTGATGAGATTTTAGATTGGGGAGTAAACATTATTACAAGTGGAAACCATATTTGGGATAAAAAGGAGATTTATGACTATTTAGATAGAACTAATAGACTTCTTCGTCCATATAATTATCCAAGTGGTGTACCTGGTACTGGTTACTCTATTTTAAAAGATAAAAAAGGAAACAAAATAGCTGTTGTATCACTTCAAGGAAGAGTTTTTATGCCTCCAATTGATTGCCCATTTACAACTGCAAACACTCTTATTGAAGAGATTAGAAAAGAGTGTAAACATATTATAATAGATTTCCATGCTGAAGCTACTTCAGAGAAATTAGCTCTTGCTAACTACTTAGATGGTAAAGTTTCTGTAGTTTACGGAACACACACACACGTTCAAACAGCAGATAATAAAATCCTTCTTGAAGGTACTGGTTATATCAGTGATGTTGGAATGACTGGTTCTGACAACGGAATTATAGGAATGAAGAAAGAATCAATCATCCCTAAATTCTTAACTGCTCTACCACAAAAATTTGATATCGCCGAAGGTAAAGAAAGAATCAACGGTTTAGATATTGAATTAGATGATGAAACTGGTGAATGTATAAAAATAGAAAGAATCAACCTTTCTCTTATTGAGTTAGGAATATTTAATTAGGACGGTTTTTATGAAAGTTGTTGAAATAAAAGTTATATTTGATAGTGATAGTATCGATGATACTCAAAAAGAGATTTGTGATATATTCTATGGATTTGGAGCTACTGGTTTAAAAATTGATGAACCATTAAAAACAAAAAATCCTTTAGATTTCTATAAAGATGAGAAACAATTCTTAATGGTTGATTACGCTGTTTCTGCGTATTTCCCAATGAATCCTTATTCTCAAAGAAGAAACGAGCTTATAAAATCTGCTTTTGAAGAAAGATTCAATGATAGAGATGATGTTGTTTTTACAATAGATTTCTATGAATACGATGAAGAGGATTACCAAAATAGTTGGAAAAAATATTTATATCCAGAAAAAGTTAGTGAAAAATTCGTAGTAAAACCTACTTGGAGAGAATATGAGGCTGAAGAGGATGAGTTAGTTATTGAATTAGATCCTGGAAGAGCTTTTGGTACTGGTTCTCATCCAACTACATCTCTTTGCTTAAAAATAATGGAAGAAAATATAAAACCTGGAAACAGTGTTATTGATGTAGGTACTGGTTCTGGAATACTTATGATTGCTGCTCAAAAATTAGGTGCTGTTGATATTTATGGAACTGATATTGATGAATTAGCTGTAGAAGCTACAAAAGAAAATCTAGAGTTAAATAAAATATCTGAAGATACTGCTCAAGTATTCTTAGGAGATTTAATCTCTGTTGTTCAAGATAAACAATTTGATGTTGTTGTAGCTAATATTTTAGCTGATGTAATCCTACTTCTTTTAAAAGATATCTTTAAAGTTGTTAAAAAAGATGGATTGATTATTTTCTCTGGAATTATAGAGGATAAACTACCTGAAATTGTTAGACAAGTAGAGGAAAAAGGTCTTGAAATACTAGAAATAAAAAGAGATAAAGAGTGGAGAGCTCTTCTTATTAAAGCCTAGGGAGGATTTTATGAAAAATTATATCATTGCACTAGATGGTCCTGCTGGTAGTGGGAAAAGTACTATCGCTAAAGTAATTGCTAAAAATTTTGGATTAACATACCTTGATACTGGAGCTATGTATAGAATGGTGGCTCTTTACATATTGCAAAATAATATTGATTTCCATAATCAAAATGATGTCGAAAACATCTTAGATAAAATAAAGGTTGATATTATTGGAGATCAATTTATATTAAATAATGAGGATGTTTCTTTAAAAATTAGAACTCCTGAAGTTACTAAAATTGTCTCTCCTGTTTCAGCTATCAAAGCTGTTAGAACTAAACTAGTTGACTTACAAAGAGAGATTAGTAATGGCAAAAAAGTTATTCTTGATGGTAGAGATATCGGAACAGTTGTTTTTCCAAATGCTGATCTAAAGGTATTTCTAATAGCTTCTGCTGAAGAAAGAGCTAAAAGAAGAGTTAGAGACTATGCTTCTAGAGGGATAAATGAAGATTTTGAAACTGTTTTAAAAGATATTTTAGAAAGGGATCATACAGATTCTACAAGAAAAGAGAGTCCGCTAAAAAAAGCTGATGATGCTATTGAGATTGACACTAGCTTTATGAATATAGAAGAAAGCGTAGCTGCTATAGCTAATTTAATCCAAACTAAAATTGGAGGATAAAAATGCTTTACAATCTATTGAGAGGATTTTTATATCCTTTTATATTTATCTTTTTAATTTTTAAACCTAAGAAATTTAATTTTATTTTTACCAGATTATTTCAAAATATTTCAATTTTAAAAAAAAATGAGGAATACATTTGGATACACTGCTCATCTGTTGGTGAAATAAATCTTTCAGATGCTCTTATAAAAAAGTTAAAAGAAAAATTTAAAGATAACATTCTGATTACAGTTTTTACTGATACAGGTTACGAAACTGCCTTAAATAAATATTCAAAAGATGATAGAATATCTATATTAAAGTTTCCTTTAGATGATATGTTTATTCTTAAAAAAATATTTAAATATATTAAAGTTTCTAAAGTTATTTTAATTGAAACAGAAATCTGGCCAAATTTAATAACTCTAGGAAATAAGATGTCTAAAGTTTATATTGTTAATGGAAGAATTTCTAATAAAAGTTTTCCAAGATATAAGAAAATCAAATGGCTTTTAAAACCTTTATTCCTTAAAATAAGTGGTTTCCTTATGCAATCAGAAGAGGATAAAAATAGAATAATAAACCTTGGGGCTGATTCTTCAAAAGTTTCAGTTTCTGGAAATTTAAAATTTGATATCTCTTTCGAAGAGTTTGATTCAAATGAAAAAATAGAGTTAAAGGAATTAATAAAAAGTAATAATCGTAAAATTTTTGTTGCTGGAAGTACCCGTGAAGGCGAAGATTCTATTCTTATAGATCTCTATAAAGAACTAAAAAATACCTTACTTATAATAGTTCCAAGGCATTTGGAAAGAGTTGAAGAGATTGAATCTCTTTTAAAAAATTCAAATCTGAGTTATAAAAAACTTACTGATTTAGAAATCAATCCCTGCTCTGATGAGTTCCAGATATTAGTCGTTGATAAAATGGGTGTTTTAAGAAAATTTTATTCTATTGCTGATATTACATTTGTTGGTGGAACGTTAGTTAATATAGGTGGCCATAGTTTATTAGAACCTCTTTTCTATGGTAAAACACCAATTTTTGGACCTTATTTACAAAATGTAAAAGATATTTCAAAAGATATTTTAACTCTTGGTATCGGTCATAAAGTTAATAATAAAGAGGAGTTTTTAAACGCTATTAACCTCTTAGAAACAAAACCTGTTTCTGAGGGTAAAATAAAAGAGTTTTTCAAAAGTAATAAAAATGCTGCTGAAAAAACGATTAAATTTATGGAGGAACAATGAAAGAAAGATTAGAAGATACTCTATGGAGACACTTCTTCACAAATCCAAGAATTAACTATAACCCTTATATGGTTAAGTTAGTAGAATTCCCTAATCACATTATCTATGATAGTGAAATTATGGATTCATACAGAGATAATTGGAACCAAAAAGCTTTTGGAAACAATAACCCTGTGTATCTTGAAATTGGATCTGGAAGTGGAAATTTTGCTGTTGGAATGGCTGCTAAATATCCTGAGAGAAACCACTTAGCTCTTGAAATAAGATTTAAAAGATTGGTTTTATCTGCTACTAAAGCAGTTAAAAGAGATCTTAACAATGTTGTTTTCTTAAGAAGACGTGGTGAAGACATTACAAAGTTTATTGGTAAAGGAGAAATCGAAGGACTATATATCAATTTCCCAGACCCTTGGGAAGGAAATGAAAAAAATAGAATACTTCAGCCTAGACTATTTGAACTTCTTGATGTGATAATGAAAGTTGAAGGAACTTTATTCTTCAAAACAGATCACGATCAATACTATGCAGATGTTCTTGAGTTTGCTAAAGACTTAGAAAATTATGAAGTTGTATATCATACAGCTGATTTACACAACAGTCCTAAAGCTGCTGATAACATTAGAACAGAGTTTGAAGATTTATTTATATGTAAACATAACAAAAATATCAACTATATTGAAATAAAAAAAATCAAATAACGAATAATACATGGAGGTATTTAAATGGCAGGATATGTTGTAGTTGGAACTCAATGGGGAGACGAAGGAAAAGGTAAAATAATTGACGTTCTTGGAGATAGAGCTGACTATGTTGTTAGATTCCAAGGTGGAAACAATGCTGGACATACAGTTGTTGTAAACGGAGAGAAGTTCATTCTTCACTTATTACCATCAGGTATGCTACACGGACAAGGAAAATGTATCATTGGACCAGGAGTTGTTGTAGATCCAAAAGTACTTTTAAAAGAGTTAGATACATTAGAAGCTAAAGGAGCTAAAGTAGATCACCTATTCATCAGTGACAGAGCTCACCTAATTATGCCTTACCACATTCAACTTGATATATTAAAAGAAGAGAGAAGTGGAGAGAACAAAATCGGAACTACTAAAAGAGGAATTGGACCTTGTTACTCAGATAAATTCTCAAGAGTTGGAATCAGAGCTGTTGATTTATTAGATATGGATTTATTCGCTAAAAAATTAAAAATGAACTTAGAAGAAAAAAATGAACTTTTCACTAAAATATACAATGCACCTACTATGGATTTCAATGAAATCTTCGAAGAGTACAAGGGATATACTGAGAGATTAAAGCATAGAATTATTGATGCTACTCCTGAAATCAACAAAGCTTTAGATGATGATAAATTTGTTCTATTTGAAGGAGCTCAAGCTATGATGTTAGATATCAACTATGGAACATATCCATACGTTACATCTTCATCACCTACAAGTGGAGGAGTTACTACTGGAGTTGGAATTTCACCTAAGAAAATAGATAAAATAATTGGAGTTATGAAAGCTTACACAACTAGAGTTGGAGAAGGACCTTTCGTTACTGAATTAAATAACGAATTAGGAGAAAAAATCAGACAAGTTGGTGGAGAGTTTGGATCTACTACTGGAAGACCTAGAAGATGTGGATGGTTAGATCTTGTTGTTGGTAAATACGCTGTAGATATCAACGGATTAACAGATATCGTTATCACTAAAATCGACGTTTTAAGTGGATTAGATACTTTACAAATCTGTACTGGATATGAAATCGATGGAAAAGTTTACACGACTGTTCCTGCAGCAACTGAAAAGTTAGCATATGCAAAGCCAATATATGAAGAGTTACCAGGATGGACAGAGGATATCTCTAACATGAAAAACTATGATGAGTTACCTGAAAACTGTAAAAAATATCTTGCTAGAGTTGAAGAATTCTTAGGATGTCAAATAACTGTTGTTTCAGTTGGTCCTGATAGAAGTCAAAATATATTCTTAAAAGATATCTAATAAAAACTGTAATCCCCTAGGTAACTAGGGGATTACGTTTAGGAGGAGTTAAATGTTAGAAAAAATTCTTATTATAAACACTGGGGGTACCATTGGTATGGTTAATAGTGAGGAAAATAATCCTAACAGCCCTTTAAGGCCTGCAAAAAGTTGGTTTGAGGTTTCTAATAACCATCCATTATTAGAGAAATTTCCAGCTGATTACTGTCAAATTCCAACTTTGATTGATTCTTCAGATATGAATCCTGAAATTTGGATGGATATCGTAAAAATAATTGAACAAAACTACTATTCTTATAGAGGATTTGTTATTTTACACGGAACTGACACTATGGCATTCACAGCTTCAGCACTATCATTTATGCTTAAGAATCTTGATAAACCTGTTGTTCTTACTGGGTCTCAAGTTCCATTAGTTACACCTAGAAGTGATGCTCTTCAGAATTTGATCACGTCTATTCAAATAGCTGGTAACAGAATTTATGGTGTTAAAAGTATTCCTGAGGTAACTATCTGCTTTAGAGATGAGCTTTTAAGAGGAAACCGTGCTAGAAAAATTGATGCAACTAACTATTTTGGATTCTCTTCACCTAACTATAGACCTTTAGGTGAAATCGGATGTGAAATAAAAATTACTGATAAAAGAGTTTTAGATATGCCCAAAAAAGAGTTCTATATCGATCCATCTATAAATACTAATGTTCTTATAGTTGAAATCTTTCCTGGAATGAATCCTCTTTATATTAAAACTCTTGTAGAAACTCATCCTGAAATAAAAGGAGTTATTTTAAAAACTTATGGAAACGGAAATGCTCCTACAACCGAATCATTTATAGCAACTCTGAAAGCGATTATAAGTTCTGGAGTTGTTGTTGTTAATATAAGTCAATGTGCTACTGGAGCAGTTAAAATGGGTCTTTATGAAGCTAGTAGTGCCTTAAAAAAAATCGGTGTTATAAGTGGTGGAGATATGACTCCTGAAGCTGCTATCACAAAACTTATGTATCTTCTAGGAAAAAATCTTTCTACTGAAGATATTAAATTATATATGGAAACGGATTTATGCGGTGAAATAACCGCTTGAAGGAGTGTTATGAATAAAGAGCTTTGGAAAAACAATAAAAATGGAAAACTTTATGAGGTTTTAAATTATAATATTTTAAATTGTACTAACGAGCAAGATGGACAAAAAATGTATCTTTATAGAGTTTTCTCTGAAAAAGTTTTAGATTCAGATGGAAATGAGATGCTTTTTGTCAGATCAGAAGATGAATTTAAATTGAAGTTTACAAAAGAAAATATTTGATTTTTTGTAATAAAAAATGGGCTAAGCTAAGCCCATTTTTTATTTATCAAATTTTTTAGGTTTGATCCACTCACTATTTTTTCCAACTTTATAGTTTGCTTCAAATTCAGCTTTAAATTCATTAAATCTCTTTTCTTTTATAGCTGTTCTCGAATCTTTCATTAATTTTAATAGGAAATATAAGTTATGATATGTTGCTAATCTTCCACCTAATATCTCTCCTGCTTTAAATAAATGTCTGATATATCCTCTTGTATAATTTCTACAAACATAACAGTCACATCCATCATCTAAAGGTCTTGTATCCTCTGAATATGAAGCATTTTTAACAACTAATCTACCATGTTTTGTAAATACAGTTCCATGTCTTCCAATTCTAGAAGGTTGAACACAATCCATCATATCTATTCCAGATGCAACAGCTTCTAGCATATCTAAAGGCTCTCCTACTCCCATTAAATATCTCGGCTTATCTTCAGGCAGTTTTTCAACTATATAATCAAGAATTCTATACATATCCTCTCTTGGTTCTCCTACAGCCAATCCACCAATTGCGTATCCAGAGAAGTACTCATCCATTTCACTTAATTCAGTAAGACTTTTATCTCTTAAATCCTCATATACTCCACCTTGAACAATTGCAAATAATCCTTGCTCATCTGGTCTTCTATGTGCTTCAACACATCTTTTAGCCCATCTAGTTGTTCTCTCTATCGAAGGAATCAAATACTCTTTTGAAGACATTCCTGGAGGACACTCATCAAATAACATAACTATATCTGATCCTAAGTTATTTTGAATGTTGATTGATTTCTCTGGAGATATAAAGTGCTTTGATCCATCTAAGTGTGATCTGAAGTATACTCCCTCTTCTTTAATTTGTCTTAATTCTCCTAAACTAAATACTTGGTATCCTCCACTATCTGTTAAGATTGGTTTTTTCCAATTCATAAACTTGTGTAATCCTCCAAATTTTGCAACAAGCTCATCACTTGGTCTTAAATATAAATGATACGTATTTCCTAATATTATTTCAGAACCCATCTCTTCTAACTCTTCAGGTGTCATTCCCTTTACTGTGGCTTGAGTTCCTACTGGCATGAACACAGGTGTTTCAATCTCTCCGTGTGGAGTTGTGATTTTTCCTATTCTTGCCTTTCCATTCTTCTCGTATAACTCATACGTTACTGGTAACTTTCTACTCATTCTTTTCTCCTATCTATCTACTGATATAACATCTTTTATTTTTAAAAGATGATTAACTAACTGCTTATATTCATCTTTATTATTCAATTCAACTGTTGCTTTAATAACCGCTATTGTATCTAATCCTTTTTTTATATTATGAGAGTTTAAAGATAATACATTTATCTTATGATTTGAAATTGTTGTAACTACATCCATTAAAATGCTCTGTCTATCAAAAGCTCTAATAGTAAAAACAAAAGTATATTTACTTTTTTTAGATGGTGTTTTTAACAGCTTCTCATCCCAATGGACGTCTATAACCCTCGCTGGATCGTGATTTACCATTGCCAAATAGTTTGGACAATCTTTTCTATGAATTGCTATTCCTGTCAATTTTGTAACATATCCACTTATATCATCTCCAGGTAATGGAGTACAGCATCTTGCAAATCTTATTAATGTATTTTCTGTCCCATCTATCACAATTCCTTGATCATCTTTTTTAGCTGATTTTTTCTTGCTAGGTTCTTTTATAAAATCTTCTAAAGTTGTTTCTTCTAAGGCTCTATTTTTATCTTGCTCTATTTTTATTTTAGCTATAACTACATCAACTTTACTTTTTGTTTCTCCCATATGGAAATAAAAATCATTTAGTGTAGGTATATTATGCTTCTCTAAATGTTTCTTTAAAACAGCACCCTCTTCAAACTCTTTTAGAGTTATTCCCAATTTCAATAACTCTTTTTCGATTAGTTCTTTACCTAACTTTATATTTTCATCTAATTTTTGATCTTTCAACCATTTCTTTATTTTACTCTTTGCACTTTGAGTTGCAACAATATCTAACCAATCATTCCCTGGACCTTTTGCAGTTTTTGAGGTTATCACTTCAACTCTATCACCATTATTTAATTTGTAATCTAGTGGAACAATTCTTCCATTTACTTTTGCTCCAATACATTTAATTCCAATCTCTGTATGAATATTAAAAGCAAAATCTATAGGTGTTGCACCCTGAGCTAACTCTACAACATCTCCTTTGGGAGAAAATACAAATACTGTTTCTTTAACAATATCTCCAGTAACCTCTCTTATGAATTCCTCTGTATTTTCAGCTCCTTGATTTAGCTCAACTATATTTCTTAACCAACCATAAACTTGATCTTTTTTACTAATTTTTTTGTTTTCTTTATAACTCCAATGAGCAGCAACACCCTCTTCTGCAACTCTATCCATACTTTCTGTTCTAATTTGAATTTCAACAAATTTTCCTAAAGGGCCAACTATTGTTGTATGAATAGATTGATAGTTATTTGATTTGGGAACTGCAATATAATCTTTAAATCTCCCTGGAACAGGTCTATAATTACTATGTATTACACCTAAAGTATTGTAACATTCCGCTTCAGTATCTAAAATTATTCTAATACCTATTAAATCATATATTCCATCAAAGTCTTTTCCTTTTTCAAACATTTTTTTATATATACTATAAAAATGTTTGAATCTTCCTCTAACATTACCGTAAATTTGAACTTCATTTAAAAGACGACTTATATTATTTACCATATCTTCTAAATATTTTTTTCTCTCATCTTTTTTCTCATCAATCAAAGCTTTTATATCTTTATATTTTTCAGGTTCTAAATAGTATAACGACATATCTTCTAATTCCCACTTTATTTTTGCTATTCCTAGCCTATGAGCTAGTGGAGCATATATTGAAAGTGTTTCATGAGCTATTCTTTTCTGTTTTTCTGCGGGCATAAACTTTAATGTTCTCATATTATGAAGTCTATCCGCCAATTTTATAATAATAACTCTAACATCTTTAGCCATAGCTATTATCATTTTTCTTATATTTTCATCCTGCTTCTTAGTTCCATTTGGTAAGTGATCTAGTTTTGTAACTCCATCTACAAGGTGAGCAACTTCATCACCAAAATTATATTTTATATCTGCTATTGTTATTAGAGTATCTTCTACTATATCATGAAGTATTCCTGCAACTATTCCATCTGTATCCATTTTCATATCTATTAATATTTTAGTTACTTCTACAGGATGTATTATATAGCTGTCACCTGATTTTCTGTATTGTCCTATATGGCATTCTTCTGCAAAAAAGAAAGCCATTTTAATCTTTTCTTTGTCTACTTTTAAATTATGCTTATCTATTTCACTTTCTATCTCTTGCCAATATTTCATAATACACCTCTTTCTATAAGATTATACAAATAAGGCGACACAACTTTGTGCCGCCTCAAAAGTTATTAATACTTCATTAAAGTTAATACTGGATATCCTTCTAATTTCTCTTTACCTTTTAGGTCTTCAAGTTCGATTAAAAATGCTAATCCTGCAACTACTCCACCTAATTCTTCAATTAACTTTACTGTAGCTTCTATAGTTCCACCAGTCGCTAATAAATCATCAACGATTAAAACTCTTTGTCCTGGCTTTACTGAATCTTTATGCATACATAAAACATTTGAACCGTACTCTAAATCGTAAGCATATTCAATAACTTCTCTTGGTAACTTTCCTGGCTTTCTAACTGGAGCAAATCCAACACCTAAAGCGTATGATACTGGACATCCGAAGATAAATCCTCTTGCTTCTGGTCCTACTACTAAGTCTATGTTATGATCTTTTGCAAACTCTACAACTTTATCTGTTGCATATTTATAAGCTTCACCATTTCCCATTAGAGGAGTGATATCTCTAAACTTTATTCCTGGTTTTGGATAATCCTCAACTAATGCTACATATTTTTTTAAATCCATTTAAATCCTCCTGAATCTTACTCTTTTTAAGTTTATTTATATATAATTATCTATATTAATTTGAAATTAAATTTAAAGCTCTTTTTACTTTTTCTTTATCTCCATTTTTATAGTATAATTTTACTAGTTTATTTATTATATCTTGATCTACTTTATTATAAGTTAAATAACTTTTAAGAACTCTTTCTGATAGATCATCTCTGTTTAGAGAGTTGCTATAAAATTTAGAAAGTTTAATCGTATTAAATTTATTTTTTTTAATTTTATCCTCTATCTTAAAAAATATATCCCCGTTTAAAGTATCTATTTTTTCTAAGTTATTAAGATATGAATCAAAAAATAAATCATTATTAAAAATATCCTCATCTTTAACACCTTCATAATATTTTAGAGAGTTCAAATAATTTCCATTTAGAAACTCGATGTACCCTAAGATAAAGTAATCTTGATCATCTCTAAAATCTAGTGATACTTTATTTAAATATTCTAAACTTTTCTTATAGTTCTTTTTTTCAAAATTCAAATATCCTAAATTTTTTAAAGTTAAGTTATCTTTAGGATCTAAACTCAACGCTTTAGTTAAATCTTTTTCAGCTTGAGTTTTATTTCCAAGTTGACCTTCTATAATTGCTTTTTCTCTTAAAGCTTCTGAATTTTTACTATTTATTCTTAAAATTTCTTCATAAGTTGACAAAGCTGCACTTTTTTTCCCTAAAGAATATAAATTAGCACCTTTGAGTAATAAATATTTTTCATCCTTTGTTTCAGGTTTTTTCTTATTCTCTATTAATCTATTATTGCTACACCCAATGAATATAAAAACTAAAAAAAGATATTTATACATCTAGTTCTCCTTTTTATTATTTGGTGGTAATATTACTCCTCCTGAAATTATAAGCTTTATTGCATCATCTACTTTTATATCTAAAATTTTTACTTCCGATTTTTTTAATATTATAAACATCCCTGATGTAGGATTAGGTGAAGTTGGTAAAAATATATTACACATCTCCTCTTGTGTTATCTCTTCAGCTAAATGATTACTATTAGCAGTCATAAAACCTATGCTATAAACTCCTCTTCTAGGATATTCAAACATGACAACTTTCTGGTATGATTTTTGCCTATCTGAAGCAAATAAAGATATTATTTGTGTTATTGTACTATATATTTGACTAAACAACGGAATTTTAACTAGTAAATTATTCAAAAAAGAACCTAACTTTTTGAATAAAAATATCCTCATTGCAGTTCCAATTATTATTAATGTCAAAACAACAGTTACAAAAGACAATACATTTATTAATATTTGTGTATATAAATGCAGATCTTGTTCTTTACCCAAGCCTGCTTGTATTACTAAACTTCTAATTGCTACTGTTACAAAAGAGTCTTGAAGTAGATTTAAGAATATCTGAAATATCCAGTTAAATATGTATACTGTGATAACTATCGGTAATATCGCAATTAAACCACTGTAGAAACTGGCTTTTACTCTTTTCATCCTATTCCCCTCTTTGTATCTCTACCTTAGACACTCTCATCTTTTCAACTTCTACTACAACTAGTTTTACATCTTCAAATTCAACAATATCTCCAATCGATGGTATTTTTCCAAGTTCAGACATAAGTAAACCACCTAAACTTTCATAATCTTCTGATATAGGAAGCTCAATACTTAAATTTTTATTTATTGTTTCTATATCCAACATTGCATCAACTTCGTATCTATTCTCATCAATCTCTTTTATTGTTTCCTCTTCTTCATGATCAAACTCATCACGAATCTCTCCAACAATCTCTTCTAAAAGATCTTCTATTGTTAAGATTCCACCAATTCCTCCATATTCATCTAATACCAATGCTATATGAACTTTTTTACTTTTAAATTCTTGAAGAATTTCAATTATTGATTTAGTTTCTGGAACATAATAAGCTTCTCTAACTAATTCTTTCACTTGGGTATTTGTACTATTTGCTTTTAAATAGTTTAGTACATCTTTCGTGTATAAAACTCCTATTATATTATCTATTGTTTCTTCATAAACTGGAATTCTTGAAAATCCAGCTTCAATCATCTCATCCCAAATATCATCTAAAGTTTTATTTCCCTCTACCGCAAACATTGAAGTTCTTGGAGTCATTATCTCTTTAGCGCTAGTTTCTCCTAATCCAACTATAGAATGAATCATCTCTTTTTCCTCTTCTTCGATAATCCCCTCTGCTTCACCAACATTTACAAAAGAGATTAAATCTTCTTCTGTGAACATTATACTTTCTGTTTTTACTTCAACACCTAAAATTCTTCCTATTAGAATTGAAGTCCACATCAATATTTTTACTAATGGTTTCATCAATACACCAAAATAATATATCGGCCCTATAACAACTTTTGAAAAATATCTAGCATTGTTTTTTGCCATAATTTTAGGTGTTATTTCTCCAAATATAAGTATTAAAACAGTCATTACTCCTGTTACAATAGCTAAACTTCTAGGAGAATTTCCCATTATATTAATTGCTAATGCAGTAGCTATAGATGATCCTAAAATATTTACTATGTTATTTCCTAATAGCATTCCTGTTAAAATCTCATTCGGACTCTTTAACCATTTTTTCAATAAATGTGCTGTCTTTTTATTTGATTTCTCTACATCTTCTAAATCTGTCGTTTTAAAAGAGGTTAACGCTGTTTCTGAGGCTGAGAAAAAACCAGATAGTAAAATTAATACAATTAATATAATAATATCACGATACGTGTCCAACTTTACAATACACCTTCCTTATTTTTTTAAATTGAATACTTATATATTCTACCATAATTCTCCATAAAAAACAACACACTGCCTTTCAAAGAAGAAAAAGGAAAGCTAATAGCTTTCCTCTATTTTACTAAAAATAATACATCGCCTTTTTTAACAGCTTTTCCATTTACTGATTTTAATGAAATAACGGTTCCAGCTACTGTTGATTTTACTTCATTCATCATTTTCATAGCTTCGACGATACATACTGTATCTCCGATTTCTATTCTATCCCCTACTTTTACAAAATCATCTGAGTCTGGTGATGGTGCTGAATAATATGTTCCTACCATTGGTGATAAAATCTCCATTCCTTCTTCCACTAATTCAGCAACTTCAGTCGTATTACCTACAGAAGCTTCATTAGATAATTTAGTTGTTTGTTCAACGTATTTTACTGTTGAAGCACACACTTCATCTTTTGCTTCTTCTTTTTTCATTGTAAGCTTTGTTCCATTTACTTCTACACTAATTTCAGAAAGATTATGCTCCTCTATACTCTTAGCTAATTTTTTAATGCTTTCTAAATCCAACTTCATTGCTCCTCCTTAGTTACTTCCAATCACTCTTAACTCTTTTACTAATTCTAGTGAACTGATTTTTTCTAACATCTCTTCAATTTTTCTAAGTAAATTTTCTGTTGTTTGAATTGATATCGTTACTCTACTTATTCCATCGATAGCTATATTTTGTACAATTGTTAAAATATTCATTTGCTCTCCTGCAATTATATCTAACACTCTTGCCAAAATTCCTGGTTTATCTTCTAAAGATAAATAGATACTGAATACCTTTTCTTTTCCACCTTCAAAGAACGGTTTTATATAATCTTTATATTTATAATAAGTACTTCTACTTATTCCAACTCTTTTTATAGCCTCATATTTTGAAATTCTTTCTGCTTGAACAATCTCATTTACTTTTATTACGCTTTGTATTGAGTTTGGTAATATTCTTTTATCAACAATATAAAATTCTTTTTTCTCCATCTTAAACTCTCCCCTATATTTTTTTTGCGATTTTAAATGCTTTTAATGTATTATTTAACAGCATCGCAATTGTCATTGGTCCTACTCCTCCTGGAACAGGTGTTATATACGATACCTTTTCTTTTACAGATTCAAAATCTACATCTCCACAGATTTTATTATTCTCATCTCTGTTAATTCCAACATCTATTATTATAGCACCATCTTTTACCATATCCCCTTTTAAGAAGTTGGCTCTTCCTATAGCTACTATTACAACATCTGCATTTTTTGTTTTTTCTGAAAGATTTTTTGTTTTACTATTACAAACAGTAACTGTCGCTCCCTCATTTATTAAAAGTGCTGTCATTGGTTTCCCTACTATATTACTTCTACCTATAACAACAACATCTTTCCCCTCTAAATCAAGTTTATATTCTTGAAACAATCTAATTATACCTGCTGGTGTACAAGATATTAACGCAGTTTCATCCCCTAAAACAACTTTACCTAAATTTTCTGGTTTAAAACCATCTACATCTTTATTAATATCAATACTTTCTATAACTTTTGGTGTATCTATATGATTTGGTAATGGTAATTGAACTAAAATACCATCTATTGCATCATCTTTATTTAATTCATCTATTTTATTTAAAAGTTCCTCTTCAGTAACATCTGCTGGTAATATAAAGTTTTTTGACTCGATTCCTACCTCAGCACATTGTTTTATTTTAGAATTAACATAAATTTTAGATGCTAAATTGTCTCCAGCTTGTATTACTGCCAAACCTGGGACCTTTCCCATTTTCTCTTTTATCTCAATTATCTCATTTTTTATAGAATCTCTAACTTTTTGAGATACGTATTTACCATCTAAAATTTTCATTACTATTCCACCTTTTCTTTCCAGTAATTTAATTCTTGAAGTTTTCTATTTAAATCTATATGTTCAATTACAACATCTTTTGGAACTTTAATCTCTAAAGATGTCATATTTAATATTGCTTTTATTCCTGATTGAGTAACTATATCTGTAACTTGTTGAGCTATTGATTTATTTTCTGTTATAATTGCCAAATCTATCTTTTGTTCCGCAGCAATTCTAGGAATATCGCTCACATTACTTATTTTTATACCTTTGTACTCTTTTCCAATTCTACTCTTTGTTATATCAAAAATTCCAACAATATTAAATCTAGGTTTGTCTATATCTCCCTCTAGTAATATCGCATTTCCCAATTTTCCAGCTCCAACAATTATTACATTATTTTGTTTATTTATTCCCAATATATTTTCAATCATTTCGTAAAGACATTTTACGTTATACCCTTTGCCCCTTATTCCTATACATGACTCTATATCCATTATAAAACCAGAAAAATCTTTTCTTATCTGTGCTGCAGTAACTCCTAACAAGACACCCATCTCTTCGGATGAGATATAATCCTCTGGCGAAAATTTTTCTAAACACTTTAAATACATCGTCAATCTTTCTATAGTTTTTCTTGAAATTTTCTCTTTTTTTTCTGAAGCTTTCATTGTTTTACATCTCCCCCAATTTAATTTTAGTTTAGTTTAAAATTTCTCCTATTTTAAATAAATTACCATTTATACTATCTTTTCCTGAAATATTTCTCTTATTTTCAGGTTTAATCTCTATTAAAATTAGGCTTCCATTTCCTACTTTTACAACAAATCCTTTTCCCTTTATAGAATCTACTATTTCTCCGTTTTCCCCTTTATAAACTCTATTAAGTTTTTCTACAGCATAAACTTTTAATATTTTTTCTCCATGAGTTGTATAAGCAGTTGGGAAAGGATTCATTCCTCTTACGAAATTAAAAATCTCTTCTTCTGTTTTGCTCCAGTCGATTATACAATCAGTTTTTTTATACGGTTTTACAAATGTTACAGCTGAGTGGTCTTGAACCTCTCTTTGAGCTGTTCCATTTTGAATTTGGTCTACAGCTTCATCAAGTTTTTCTGCTCCAATAACCTTTAATCTATCATGTAAAGTTAAAAATGTATCTTCCTCAAATATAGGAGTCGTTCCTTTTAATATGATATCTCCTGCATCAAGTTCCTCTGCTATATCCATAATTGTTACTCCACTTTCTTTTTCCCCAGCTATAATAGCTGCATTTATAGGAGCTGCACCTCTAAACTTTGGAAGTAACGATGAATGAACATTTATTATTCCATACTTTGGAAAATCAATTATATTATTTGGAATTATTTTCCCATAAGCAACAACTACAATTAAATCTGGATTTAACTCTTTCACTAAATTGAATGTTTCATCTGTTTTCAATGAATTTGGTTGATAAACCGGTATATTATTTTCTAATCCATATTCCTTAACTGGCGTGTACTTTATTTTCTTTCCTCTTGTATTTGGTTTATCTACTTTTGTAAATATCCCTACAATTTCATGTTTTTTTCTTAATATATCTAACGACGGAACCGCAAATTCCGGTGTTCCCATAAATAAAATTCTCATTCTGCCTCCTATTTTTTTAAACTACTCAAGTATTGAAGAGCCATTTTATAGCCTTCAGAACCGAAACCAGTAATTTTACCTATACATATATCTGATATTACAGATTTATGTCTAAACTCCTCCCTAGAGTAAACATTAGATAAATGAACCTCTATTGTTTTCATATTAGTTGACAAAATCGCATCCCTTATTCCTATTCCGTAATGTGTTAATGCCCCTGGATTTATTATTAAGTAATCAATCTCAGTATATACTTCCTGAATTTTATCAATTATAAAACCTTCATGATTTGATTGATAAAAACTTAATTCTATTTCCAGGGTTTTTCCAAATATTTCAACCTCATTATTTATTATATCTAAGGTTTTTTTTCCGTAAATTTCAGGTTCTCTTTTTCCTAGAAAATTTAAATTTGGTCCATTTATAATTAGAACTTTCATATTTTTTTATCCTTTTTTATATCTTCAACAGTATCAATAAAAGATTTTATATCATCAAATTCTTTATATACAGATGCAAATCTAACATATGCAACTTCATCTAACTCTTTTAATTTATCTAGTACAAGCTCCCCTAACTCCTGTGTTGTTATCTCATTTTTTAAAGTGTTTTGTATTACTTTTTCCACATCAGCAATAAATTTTTCTAAGTCATCTCTACTTATGTTTCTTTTATTAGTTGCTCTTTCTAATCCTCTTAATAGTTTTTCTTTGTTGAACTTTTCTCTACTTTTATTTTTTTTAACTACATAGATTGGATTTTCCTCTATTCTTTCATAGGTAGTAAATCTCTTTTCACAACTATTACATACTCTTCTTCTTTTTATTGAATTATTCTCTGAAAATGCTCTACTATCTATTACTTTTGTGTCTTCACTATTACAAAATGGACATCTCATACTCTCTCCCTATAAAGCTTCCTCTTTGTCTATACACTCTAAAATCTCTTTTGCATTTTCACAATTTAAAAGCTTTTCTCTAAAATTTTCATCTCTTATTAATCTTGAAATTCTTGCCAGTACTTTTAAATAAATTTGACTATCTTTAAACGGTGATGCAAATACAAAAAATATTTTTACTTTTTCTTGATCTAAAGATTTAAAATCTACTCCTTCTCTACTTATTCCAAAAGCTATTGTTAAACTCTCAGCTGCATCAGTTTTAGCATGCGGTATTGCTACCCCTTTTCCTATCCCTGTACTCCCTAAATTTTCTCTTTCTAGAAGAGCTTTATATATCACATCTTTTTTGTTTATTCTCTCTGATTTTCCTATCAAAGTTGATAATTCTTTTAGTGCTTCATCTTTATTTTTAGCTTTTAGATCAAGTGATATTAGTTCCTCTGACATATAGTCAGTTATTTTAACTATGTTTAACATGAGTAACCTCCAAATAAATGTTTCTTTAGATTTAATTTCGTATCTAAATGATAGTTTATATATTTTTCATAAAGAACAATTGCATCAATCACCGTATTAATATTTATTTTTTCTTCTGAGATTGATTCAGCCTTCTCTACATTTGACAACACTTCAAATAACTCTTTCTTTAAAGGAATGACCTTATCATTTCCAAAATCACTTATTACTGATTCAGAAATATTAAAATATTTTTGACCAGATATATCTATTCTATATCCTTCATTTTTTATCATCCAATTCAGCATTTTTAAAACTAATAAAAAATTAGTATAGCTATTTTTTTTTCCAATAAAATGCAAGGTCTTTTCTAATCTTTGAAAAAACTCTTTTTTTCTCTCACCTGGCAAAATTAGTTCATTAACTATAGAGAGAATATAAGATGCGACCTCTAATTTTTCTATATCTTTTTTCAAATCATAAAAAAAATCTATAGGATCAATCGTATTCAGTATAAAACTATCACCTTTTTTATAAAATGTAAAATCTGATAGAGTTAATAAATCTACCGAACTCTGGTCTCTTTTTTTACTTTTTCTAATTCCTTTAACCAAGAGATCAATCTTTCCAAAGTTTTCAGAAAAAACTGTTATAATTCTATCGCCCTCTCCAAAATCTACTTTTTTTATTATCAATCCCTTAGTTTTTATAAATTTCATTTTTTTAGTTCCTTTCTTTTAAGGCCACTATTAACTTTTGTATTTTCTAAATTTAAGTCTGCTACTTTAGTGTTTTTTTCAAAAATTTCCATTTTAACAGGTAACAAATATCCATTTATTTTTTTATATTGACTCACTTTTATTGTGTAAATATCTTTATATTTTATCTCTTTTACTTTTCCATCATAATAATTTTTACTAAATATTTTATCATTTTGATCTTTTATTTTCAAATCATTAATAATTGATAAAAAATTACTCACATCTTCGCCTTTATTTTTTGAAACTTCATTAAATAAAGGTATGTATTGATATGACTCTCCATTTTCATATTGAAAAACTTCGCCTTTATTTACATTTGGAAGTAACATCTCTTTTCTTAAATAATCCTGAGCAACATATTCTATATTATACTCTTTTTTTCTTTGCTCTCCATTTAAATAAATGGTTTCTTTTACATCTGAATAAATATCCTTTATATCCGATATTCTATTAACTGTTGCAAAAAGCGATGATGATATAACTAGAAACATATAAAATATTTTCATTATCTATCCACCTCTGTAAGAACTATTATCTCATTCATATCTATTATATTAAACGGCAGCTTCACAACATATTCGAAGGTTTTGTCATATTTAGTTTTTATCTCTGCAATCTCTCCGATCGATAATCCTTTTGGATAAACATCACTAATTCCAGAAGTTGAGATTTTATCTCCAACCTTCAATTGAGCTTCATGAAATGAAACCGGTTCAAAGATTAATTCCTCACTTCTATTTCCTTTTATAATCCCTATCGTATTATCTCCTGCATTCGCACTAACTATCGAATCTTGAAAAGTAATCATCTGTACAACTGAATAGTTTTTAAATACTTTCTCTACACGTCCTATCAACGTCTCTTTAAAAAGTACTGGCATATTTTTTTCTATTCCTTCTGTTTCTCCAAGGTTTATTGCAAAACTTTCATACATCTCTCTTGTTTGCTTGAAACTTATTTTCCCAACTTTAAATTTAAATTTAAAGTGCTCTTTCATTTCTAAAAGATCTCTCAACCTTGTATTCTCTTCTAATAATCTCTGATTTTTTTCTTCAACCAGTGATTTTTCAGCTATTGTTTCCTTTAATTTACTATTTTCAGAAACTAACTCTTTGTAATTTATAACACTTTCAGTGCTTTCTTTTGCTGTTTTACCTAAAAAATATATACGAGATTGAAATGGAAGTAGAAATTCTTCAATCTCTGTCATAGTATACATAAAAACATCTTTTGCAAAAAAAACTACAACCATTATAACTATTAGTAAGTATATTATATTTAAAACTCCACCTTTTTTCTTCCCTATTTTCATCTCTATCCTTTTATAATTTCAACTAATATTTTTGATAGATCAACTAAATCTTTTATTTCAATATACTCCTCTAATGTATGTACCTTTGACATTCCTACTGCTAAATTCACGCTTGGAACACCTTTGCTATTATAGATGTTTGTATCACTTCCTCCACCTGAAGAAACTGTTTCACTTTCTATTCCAATTTTTTTACAAGCTGCTTTTACTATCTCTACAACCTCAGCATTGTCTTCTAAAGCAAATCCAGGATACTCTACTTTTACTGTATTTTCTATTTTAGCTCCAAACTCTTTACAAACATCTTCAAATATTTGGAATGTTTCTTTTAATAAAATTTCTAATTTTTCATTAGATAAACTTCTTGCTTCATAATCTAATTCAACAGAAGGCATTACAATATTTGTTGCTTGCCCACCTTTAACCACACCAATATTTGATGTTGTTTCAGAATCAATTCTTCCTAATTTTATTTTTGTAATTGCATGTGCAGCAACTGTTAAAGCGTTGATTCCGCTTTCAGGTGATATTCCTGCATGAGCTGGTTTTCCTACTATTGTTATAATACCTCTTGCTGCGGAAGGGGCTTTTGTTATTATTTTTCCTGGCTTTCCACTCGAATCTAAAATAAATCCAAAGTCTACACCATAGCTTTCGATATCAAAAACTTTCGATCCTAACAGTCCAATCTCTTCTGCCATAGAAAAAACAACTATGATTTCTGGATGCTCTAAGTTATTCTCTTTTATTACTCTTAACATCTCTATTATAGCAGCTATTCCACCTTTGTCATCTCCACCTAATATAGATGTTCCATCTGATTTTATAACTCCATTCTCCACTATCGGAGTTATTTTTTCGCAAGGTACTACTGTATCCATATGCGCACTAAATAAAAATCTTTTTTTACCCGGTGATTTTAAAACACCTATTATATTTCCACAGTTTCCACCGTTTATCTCTCCAGCATTATCTTCCTTTACTTCTAATCCAAGATCTTCTAATAATTTAATTAAATAATCTCCTATCGCTCTTTCATTTTTTGAAGGAGATGAAATCTTTACCATATCTAAAAAATTTTCTACTAATCTAGCTTCTCTTATCATTTGCCCTCCCACAGGTTATCTATTTTTTGATATTCTTCTCTAGATTATATTACATTGTCATTCCTTTGTAAAGAGTTAAAGACAACAAAAATAACAGTAGTTCGGTACTACTGTTATTTTTTTCTAATATCTTTATTAAATTTTAATTTTTTTTAGAATAATATTTTGTATGTAATATTCTATGAGCTTCTGAACTTAAAGGATGTTCTAAGTATTTTTCATATAAAGATTGTATATATGGATTTTCATGTGACTTTCTGAACATTTTTCCATTATCAATACTTTGTAACCCCTCTGCTCTTTTTATTACTTTTTCAAAATCACCGTGGTGATAAGGCTGTCCTCCCCCTCCAACACACCCTCCTTTACATGCCATTATCTCTATCGCATGGAAAAACTCCTCTCCTGATTTAACCTTATCTAAAACTTCCCTTGCTGAAGATAATCCATTTGCAATAGCAATTTTTACAACAGTATCTCCTATTTTTACCTCACTAATTTTTATACCATTCATTCCTCTCATTGATTCAAAATTAACTTCTTCTAACGTTTCATTTGTCATCCACTCATATAGTGTTCTTGTTGCTGCTTCAATAACTCCACCCGTTCTACCAAATATAGCTGCTGCTCCTGTAGAATATCCCAATGGATTATCAAACTCTGAATCCTCTAACTTTCTCAAATCTATATTTGACTGTTTCAACAAATGGGCTAGTTCTCTTGTCGAAATCGAATAATCTACATCAGGAACTCCATCTGTAGAAAACTCCTCTCTTGATGCTTCGTATTTTTTAGCTAGACAAGGCATTATTGAAACATTTATTACCTCATCTCTTTTTATTCCCCTTGCTGGCCCCCATATATTTTTTAAAACTGCTCCAAACATCTGCTGTGGTGACTTTGCAGTAGATGGAATATCTAACATATCAGGATAATGATACTCTATAAAATTAACCCAAGCAGGACAGCAAGAAGTTAATATAGGTAGCTTTACTCCTTTATCCCCATTTAAATATTTTTCTAGTCTTAATTTAAACTCTGCAGCTTCTTCCATTATTGTTAAATCGGCGGCGTAGTTCGTATCAAATACATCATCAAATCCTAATTTTTTTAAAGCTGTAACCAACTTACCTGTTACATTTGTTCCTGGCTCGTATCCAAACTCCTCGCCTATCGCTACTCTAACAGCTGGGGCAACTTGAACTGTAACTCTTTTTCTTGGATTTGCTATATCTTTTATAAGCCCCCATGTATAATCTTTTTCATATAAAGCCCCCACAGGGCAAACAGCGACACATTGCCCACAGAATGTACAATTAGTTTTATCTAAATCTGATTCAAAAGCCGTAGAAACAACAGATTTAAAACCTCTGTTTATAGCTGATAAAACCTGACATTGCTGAATATTGTTACACATATTTTCACATCTTCTACACATTATACACTTATCTAAATCTCTAACTATAGAAGGTGAGACCTCTCTTCTATATTCGAAAATCTTTCCTTTAAATCTAATATCTCTTATCCCAAACTCCATGGCCAAAGTTTGTAAATCACATTTACCATTTTTAGCACAAATCAAACAATCGGTCGGATGATTTGATAACATTAATTCTAAGACGTTTCTTCTTTTTTCTAAAACTTCCATTGTATTTGTATTTATTATCATTCCTGGTGAAATTGGTGTTGCACAAGAGGGAACTAAATTTTTTCTTCCAACTACTTCTACAACACATATTCTGCATGATGCACAATCATTTTTAAATCCAATCTCTGGAATATTCATGTAACATAGACTCGGTATTTTTATTCCAGCATTTTTTGCTGCTTCTAATATTGTTGTTCCTGCTAAAGCTTCTACCTCTTTACCATCTATTATAACAATAACATTTTTCATAAACTACCTCCACTAAGCTACATCTATTGCGTTAAATTTACAAGCACTATGACAAGCACCACATTTAATACATCTACTTTGATCTATTACGTGTCGCTCTTTTACTTTACCCTCAATACAAGCCACTGGGCAAACTCTTGCACATGCTGTACATCCCACACAATTATCATTAACTAAGTATCTTCTCAAAGCTGTACATTGACCTGCTCTACACTTTTTATCGTGTATATGTTCTAAATACTCATCCATAAATTGATTCAAAGTTGATAGTATTGGATTTGGGGATGTTTGTCCCAATCCACAAAGAGAAGTTGTTTTTATTGTTTGAGAAAGCTCTCTTAAAAGTAGTATATCTTCTTCTTTTCCCTCTCCTTTTGTTATTCTATCTAATATCTCCCAAAGTCTTGTATTTCCTATTCTACAAGGTGCACACTTCCCACAAGATTCATCTACCGTGAACTCTAGATAAAACTTTGAAACTCCAACCATACAGTCATCCTCATCCATTACAATCATTCCACCAGATCCCATCATAGAACCTTTCGCTAAAAGAGTATCAAAATCTATTGGAGTATCTAAATCTCTCTCTGTTAAACACCCTCCAGAAGGTCCCCCTGTTTGAACTGCTTTAAATTTTTTGTTATTTTTTATTCCTCCACCTATTTCAAAAATAACTTCTCTTAGAGTTATTCCCATTGGAACTTCAACTAATCCTACATTATTTATCTTTCCTGCTAAAGCAAAAACTTTTGTTCCAGGTGAATTTTTAGTTCCTATACTTCTAAACCAATCAACACCTTTTAAAATTATTTGTGCTATATTAGCTAAAGTTTCTACATTGTTTACTATTGTTGGTTTACCCCAATATCCCGATTCAGCTGGATAAGGTGGTTTTGTTGTTGGCTCTCCTCGTCCACCCTCCATAGAGTGAATAAGAGCTGTTTCCTCTCCACATACAAAGGCTCCTGCTCCATACTTAATCTCTATATCAAAGCAAAAGTTTGTTCCAAATATATTTTCACCTAAAATTCCTTCGGCTCTTGCTGATTCAATAGCTTTTCTCAGCCTATATATTGCTAATGGATATTCAGCTCTTATATACACAAGACCCTCTGTGGCTCCTATCGAGTATCCTGCTATTGCCATTCCCTCTATTACACTATGTGGGTCTCCCTCTAAAATAGATCTATCCATAAAAGCTCCAGGATCTCCCTCATCAGCATTACAAACTATATATTTTTGATCTGATATATTTTTAGAAGCAAACTCCCATTTTAATCCTGTTGAGTATCCTCCTCCACCTCTTCCTCTAAGTCCTGAATCCTTTATAATCCTTATTACATTTTCTGGAGCCATTGTTGTTAGAACTTTTTTTAATGCAGCGTACCCATCTGCTGCAATATATTGATCTATTGATTCTGGATCTATAGTTCCACAGTTTTTTAGAGCTATTCTTAATTGTTTTTTATAAAACTCCATATTTTCACCTTCAAAAACTCTCTCTCCATTTCTTGGGTCAATATATAACAAATCTACTATTCTTTTTTCACTAATTATGTCTTCAACTACTATTCTTTCTGCATCATCTGGTTTTACTTCAATATAAAATGTATTTTCTGGAATTATTTTAACTATCGGTCCTTTCTCACAAAATCCAAAGCATCCAGTTTGAATAACCTCTACTTCCTCTTTTAATCCATGATCTTTTATTGATTTTCTTAAGTTTTCCACAATTTTTGCTGCATTTGCAGATAAACAACCAGTACCACCACAAACAAGTATTTTCTTTTTTTCCTTCATAATTAGCCTCCCAAAATACTTTAATGTAATAACGATTATTTCGATTCTTGTTTTCTATATTTTTCTAATATTTTTTTCATATCTTTAACATTCTCTTTTCCATATACATCTTTACCTATAAGTACAACTGGTGCTAATCCACAAGCTCCAACACATCTCAATGCATCTAACGAGAATAATCCGTCCTCTGTGGTCTCTCCAACATCTATGCCTAAATAATTTTTTATACTATTTAAAACTTTCTCTGCTCCTCTTACATAACAAGCTGTACCCATACAAACCGAAACTGGATATTTACCTTTAGGAACCATCGAAAAGAAATGATAAAAACTTACAACTCCATATACTTTAGCTATTGGGAGTCCTAACTCTTTAGCTATAAACTCTTGTACTTCTTGAGGAAGATAACCAAATATCTCTTGCCCTTTGTGAAGTACAGTAATTAAAGCACCATTTTTTTCCTTAACTTCGGCTATATACTTTTTCAATTCGTCATACATCTCTTTTTTTAACTCATTGCTGCAAGCCATTTTTACCTCCTGTTTTCTTATTTTATTTTCTGTAGAATTCACTATATTTTATTACTATATTTTTTTTTAAAAATCAATAGCTAGAATAATTTAAATTTTTTTTTAAAATTTCTATAAATTCTTTTTCGACATTGTTTAATTTTTTATTTTTTTTAAATACAACCGCAAAATCTCGATTTAATCCCTCTTCTTTTAATGGAAATCCTTCAATATTATCTGACCATCTTTTATTTTTTAAAATCATGTTAGATGTAAATCCAATTCCCATTCCTAAAGAAATCATTTCTAAAACACACTCTTGATTTTCTGTTTCTAAATAAATATTAGGAATAAATTTATTCTTTAAAAATATACTCTCGATAACACTTCTTAATTTTTGTTTCTCTTTTAGTAAAATAAATTTTTCTTCAGCAAGTAGACTAAAATCAACTTTACCTTCAATAAATTTTTTACTATACTTACTATTTTTATGCGCAACTAGAAATAACTCCTCTTCGAAAAATTTTATATAATCTAAATCTGCATTTGTTAATGGTAACGATATGATTGCAACGTCAATTCTTCCATCTAAAATTCCTTTTTCTAACTCTTGACTATTTTTTTCTACAATTTCTACTCTAATATTTGGAAAAATATTTTTTAATTCCGAAAAAAAGTACGGGAGAAGGTATAAGCTTCTGTTAGGTGAAATTCCAATTGAAATATTACCTACTAAATTATCTGACAAATCTTGTAACTCTCTCCACAAATCTTTTTTTAACTCTAATATTTCCAATGTTTTTTTTATAAAAATTTCACCCGCCAAAGTTAATTTTAAAGGGGTTACGCTTCTATCAAATAGCTTAACTTTGATTTGTTCTTCTATTGTTGCAACGTATTGACTTAATGCTGGCTGAGATATATAAAGTTTTGCAGCTGCCTTTGTAAAGCTTCTTTCTTGGGCGACACATAATATATATTCAAATTTATTTAAATCCATTTTAACACCTCCAAAAATATTATAACATAAAACTTATAACTGTTATATACATTATAATATTAGACTAATAATAGTGTTAATGCTATATTGTATTTAATAAAATTAATCGAGGTGTATTTAAAAATGAAAAAATCTACTACTATTTCTGTAATCACAATTTTATCACTGTTTTTTTCAGCTTCACTACAAAGTAATAATACCAATAATTCTAAAAATGGAAAAGAGTTCTCATACTTTGAAGATGGTTCTATAAAATATGAATCAAACTATAAAAATGGAAAGCTTCATGGAGAATATATTATTTATAAAAAAAATGGCGAAATAGGTAAAAGTTATACATACGAAATGGGAAAATATATAAAATAAAAAACCTGTAGAAATTCTACAGGTTTTTTGTTTAAACTACTTTGCAGCAGTATAAGCGTTTTCAGAACCGAAAACAGTTTTAATTTTTGATTTGTAGTAAGCTTTCATTTCAGCTTGTGCAACACCTAAATATTTTCTTGGATCGAATTCACCTGGAGTTTCTCCAAATACTCTTCTTACTCCTGCAGTGAATGCAAGTCTTCCATCAGTATCAACGTTTATTTTTGCAACACCTGATTTAGCAGCTCCCATTAACTCTGTATCTGGAATTCCGATAGCATCTGTTAATTGTCCACCGAATTTTTTGATTTCTTCTACGTACTTTTGAGGTACTGCTGAAGATCCGTGTAATACGATTGGGAATCCTGGAAGTCTTCTTTCAATTTCAGCTAAGATATTTAACTCTAATTTAGGGTCAGTTCCTGGCTTGAACTTGTGAGCTCCATGAGAAGTTCCGATAGCGATTGCTAATGATTCTACTCCAGTTCTTGATACAAACTCCTCAACTTCATCAGGGTTTGTGAAGATGCTGTGCTCTGCAACAACGTCATCCTCTACTCCAGCTAGAACTCCTAATTCAGCTTCTACAGTTACGTCAAATTGCTTTGCGTACTCTACAACTTCTTTTGTGATTGCTATATTTTCTTCGAATGAATAGTGAGATCCATCGATCATTACTGATGAGAATCCTGCATCTATACAAGCCTTTACTGCATCTAAGTTTGGTCCGTGATCTAAGTGTAATGCTACTGGAATGTCTGATCCCATAGCTCTTGCTCTATCTACAGCTGCCTTTGCTAATAATGGAGCAACCTCTTTTGTCATATATTTTAATGCTCCTGTAGAACATTGTAATATAACTGGTGATCCCATTTCAGCACAAGCTTCTACGATTGCTAACATTTGCTCCATGTTGTTGAAGTTAAATGCTGGAACTGCGTAGTGCTCTTTATTTGCCTTTGCGAACATTTCTCTAGTATTAGATAATCCTAAATCTTTGTAATTATATGACATAACTTTTCCTCCTGATATTTTATTCATCTATTAATATAACAAATTTTTAAACTAAAATCAATTTTTGAAACTATTAGTTTTTTATCTTTATTTGACTTAAAATATATCTAAAAAACCACTTTATTTTTCTTTTGCTCTTAAATATTTTAAAAACCTCAGGTATAAGTTCAATAACATCCTCAATTATTTGCTGATATGATGATAAGCTTTTCGGTAATATTTTTTTTGCATTTACTAGCCAAGATAATAAAATCAAATTTATTATTCTTAAAAAACTTGAGGCAAAATTTAAAACACCACCTTTTGTAACATAGATGTTATAAACTTTAAAGAAAACCTCTCCCTCTTGATTATAATATATCTGAGCTAGAAAAGTCGTTAAGTAGATAAATAATAGAAACTTTAATTTTTTAAGATGTTTTAATAACTCTTTATTTAAAAATATATTTAATAAAACTCCAACAAATAGTAAAACTCCCAATATTTTCATATCTTTAATCAACAAATTTAAAGTAAATAAAACTAAAAGACTACTTTTTAACAACAGTCATGCCACCCATGTATGGTACTAACGCTTCTGGTATTAAGAATGATCCATCCTCTTGTTGGTAGTTTTCCATGATTGCTAATAACGTTCTTCCTACTGCTAATCCTGATCCATTTAATGTATGACAGAACTCACTCTTTGAGCTTCCTTCTGGTCTATACTTTAATCCCATTCTTCTTGATTGGAAATCTCCACAGTTAGAACAAGAAGATATCTCTCTGAACTTATTTTGTCCAGGTAACCATACTTCTATATCATAAGTTTTAGCTGCTCCGAACCCCATGTCTCCTGAACAAAGGTGAATTACTCTGTATGGTAACTCTAATCTTTGAAGAATAGTTTCAGCATTTAATAACATTTTTTCTAATTCATCATATGAAGTTTCTGGAGTTGCTAACTTAACCATCTCAACTTTATTGAATTGGTGTTGTCTGATTAATCCTTTTAAATCTCTTCCGTATGATCCAGCTTCTCTTCTGAAACAAGGCGAGTACGCTGTGTAGTATTTTGGTAGATCACTTTCATTTAAAATCTCTTGTCTATGAATGTTTGTTAATGTAATTTCTGAAGTAGAAATTAAGAACATATCATCAGTTGTTTTATACATATCCTCTTCGAACTTAGGTAGTTGTCCTGTCCCTTCACAAACCTCTCTTCTTACGATGAACGGTGTTAAATGCTCAGTATACCCATGCTCAGTTGTATGTATATCTAACATAAAACTGATTAAAGCTCTTTCTAATCTAGCTGCTGCTCCTCTATAGATAGTGAATCTCGATCCACCTAATTTTGCTCCTCTTTCGAAGTCTAATATTCCTAATTCTTCTCCTAATTCCCAGTGCTCTTTTGGTGTGAAAGAAAACTCCTTTGGTGTTCCCCATCTTCTGATTTCAACGTTATCGTCTTCATCTTTTCCTATTGGAGTACTTGAATGATATGCATTTGGTAAAGTCATTTGGAAGTATGTTACTTTCTCTTCTACCTCTGCAAGCTTTGCATCTAACTCTTTTATTTGAGCAGAAACTTTTCCCATTTCGGCTATTATTTCAGATGCGTCCTCCCCAGCTTTTTTCCTTCTAGCTACTTCTGCAGACTCTGTATTTCTTTTATTTTTTAACGTTTCAACTTCGGATAAAATCTCTCTTCTCTCTGTATCTAATGTTACAAACTCTTGAAGATCGATATTGCTTCCTCTGTTTACCAGCATCTCTTGAAGTGTATCAATATTTTCACGAATAAATCTTAAATCTAGCATAGCCTTTTCTCCTTTATACTTGTATTATATATTTTAGATTTTATAACCTTTTTTTATTATGTTAACGTTTTTTATATCTACTCCCGCTAATATTAAAAACGAATTTGGTGAAGTATTAACCAATTCTAAATTGATTGTATTCTCAATTCTAGAGAAATCTTTAACTCTTTCCCCTAAATTTCTTTCTGATATTTTACCATTTTTCTCTTTTCTTTCGATAATTTCCTCTTGAGTGAAAAGACTCTCTAAAGTATCTATATCCTCTTTAGATCCTGTTATCTCGAATAGTGCATTTGTGTATGTATCAACGATACTTTTTTTATCCTCTATCGTTTCTACTTTATTAACTCTAAAACCAGGAACAGCTGCTGAGTTCATTCTCTCTAAAACTTCTTCATTTGTCATCATTTCTGATAACTCTATATCCATTAATTCATTAAAAGCTTCAGTTCCTAAAGATACTGGATTTCCTAAAGATATCTTTGGTCTCGGATGGAATCCTTGAGTGTATTTCATCGGTATATGAGCTTTTTTTAATAGTCTATCTGCAAATCTAAGCATATCTAAATGGGATATAAATCTCATCTCTCCATACTTATCAAAAAATATTCTCTTCTTCATTAAACTACCTCATTTTTTCTTATTTTGTATATTGTACCACGTTAGCCCTGTAAATTAAATACCTTTCTTTAAAAAAATAAAAAATCTAAAAGGATGTTTTCGTCCTTTTAGATTTTATTTTTATATTTTTTTCTCTAACTCTTTAACTCTTTTTAATAACTCTGGTAATTTTTTCTGAGCTGCTTTCATTTTCAAATCATCCTTTAAATTCATCAATGGATGTCCTGCTAGAATTTGATTATCATCAACATTTCCAATAACTCCAGATTTAGCCCCTATCATTACATTACTACCTATTTTTATGTGTCCAGCAACACCTACTTGTCCTCCTAAAGTTGTATTATCTCCAACCTCAGTACTTCCTGCTATTCCAACTTGAGAAACAATAAGACAATTTTCTCCTATAATATCATTATGTGCTATTTGAACTAAGTTATCAATCTTTGTATATTTTTTAATTATTGTATCTCCAATAGTTCCTCTATCTATAGTTGTATTCGCACCTATTTCTACAAAATCTTCTATTATAACAGACCCTATTTGATCAATTTTTGTGTTATTTCCATTTACTTTAACAAATCCAAATCCATCTGAACCTATTACTGCTCCTGGCTGAACAACACACTCTTTTCCAATTCTACAGAACTCTCTTACAGTTACATTTGGATAAATTGTTGTATTATCTCCAATTTCAACTCCTTCACATATCGTTACATTCGGATAGATTGTTACATTCTTTCCTAACTTTACATCGTGACCTATATACGAGTTTATAGCTACTGTAGATCCCTCTCCTATAACCGCCGAGTCCTCAATCATTTTTTCAATTTTTTTAGTTTTTCTTTTAAAGAAATCTAAAAGTTTTGGCATTAATACTCTTGGATTTGAAGTTACAAGTAAATATGTTTTTCCATTTTCTGGTAACTCTATTCCTGCAGGTACTATAACAACACTTGCATTTGTATCATTCAATTTTTTTAAAAACTTTTCATCTGAAGCAAAAGTTACATCTCCTTCTTGAGCTTGAAAAAAGGGAGATAACCCTGTAATGTTTACCTTGGCATCTCCCTTTACCTCACATTCAAGAAGGGATATTAACTCATCTATTTTATAAGTCATATCTATCCTCTCTTTTTTTACAATTTTATTAGTTTATTTTTTTACTTTTTTCCATAACATTTAATACTTTTGGTGTTAAATTTTCTCCACCAAATTTGATTGCACCTTGCTCTAAAACATAATCATATTT
>DIXX01000031.1:64446-80518 GCA_002428805.1 Cetobacterium sp. UBA6069 | reverse complement strand
CTAAAAGTTTTTTTCGATTATTTTTTCTAGTTTTTCAAGTTTAAAATCATTTTTCAACTCTTTCAACTCTGATAGCAATTCTAAATCTCTTTTGTAGAAACCTATCTTTTCTTCATAATCTCTCAAAATTTTTATTCCTCTTTTTATGTTATCATAGACAGCTTGTCTACTTACACTATGCTTCTTTCCAATCTCGCTAAGAGAAAGGTCTTCCTCGAAGTGCTCTAACAAATATTCTTTTTGTCTATCACTTAAAAGATTACTATAATAGTCAAGCAGAATAGAGACTTCTAACATCTCATTCAATTCCATAATATCACCAACATATTATATCTATTCTTATATTTTTTGTCAAGCATTTTTTCTTTACAAAAGTTTAAGTTTTTTTAGTTTTCTCTCTATGCTATAATTTAAAGAAATATAATTTTACGAGGTGATTTAGTGAGTTTAAAAAATCATATTAAAAATATAATTTTAGATATAGATAAAGAAACTGGTCTTATTTCTAAAGAGGTTATTGAAAACACACCCGAGAGAATCGAGCTATTCTATAAAGAGATTTTTTCAGGTCTTTCAATAGATCCATATAAGTTTTTAGAGAGAACTTTCCCTGTTAAAAGTAACGATTTAGTTATTGAAAAGGATATCACTTTTTACTCTATGTGTGAACATCACTTTCTACCATTTTTCGGAAAAATATCTATTGGATATATTCCAAACGGAAAGATAGTAGGATTCGGGGATATCATCAAGATTATTGAAGCCTACGCTAAAAGACCCCAACTTCAAGAAAGACTCTGTGAAGAAATTGCAGAAACAATCTATAAAGGGATTAACTGCCAGGGTGTTTATATTGTTATCGAAGCTGAGCACACTTGCATGACTATGAGAGGAGTTAAAGCTTTAGGTTCTAAAGCTATTACAACATCATCTAAAGGTATTTTTAATGAAAATAAAAATCTTAAAATCGAATTTTTAAATCTAATAAAATAACAGGAGTATAATTATGGATAAAATATATATCGAAAATTTAGAATTTATTGGCAACCACGGTGTTTTTCCAGAGGAAAAATTTCTTCAACAAAAATTCATAGTTTCTGTCGAGATGGAAACTTGCACTAGAAAAGCTGGAGTAGATGACGATTTAAACTATTCTACTCACTATGGTTTTGTATCAGAGGATATTGAAAGAGTATTTTTTTCTAAATCTTTTGATCTGATTGAAGCTCTTGCTGAAGCAATCGCAAAGGAGATTCTAGTAAAATACAGTTTAATTAAAAATGTCAAAGTTACAATAAAAAAACCTTGGGCACCTATAAAAAAACACTTTGATTTTGTTGCTGTAGAGATAACACGTTCTCAAAATAAAGCTTATCTTTCAATCGGTACAAACATTGGTAACCTTAAAGAAAATCTAGAAAACGCTATAGAACTAATAAACAGATTAGAGAATACATCTATCACTAAAATAAGTTCACTTCTAGAAACAGAGCCTTTCGGCGATGTCGTTCAAGATAATTTTTTAAACGCTTGTTTAGAAATAAAAACTTTATTTACACCACAAGAACTTTTAAAAGAGCTATTAAATATAGAATTAGAATTAGGAAGAGTGAGAGATATTAAGTGGGGGCCGAGGGTTATCGATTTAGATATTTTACTTTTCAATGACATGATTATACAAGATGAAAACTTAGCTATTCCTCATCCTTGGATGTGTGAACGTTCATTTGTTTTAGACCCTTTATCTGAAATTGCTCCTAACGTTATCCATCCTTTAGAAAAAAAATATATATCAACACTTAAAAGAGATTTAGATAAATCTAAATAGGGAGGTTTTTATGATTTTTTCATCACTAGGTAAAAGTTTTACTTTAAATAAAAGAACTTTAATAATGGGTATTTTAAATGTTACACCAGATTCTTTTTCAGATGGTGGAAAATTTAACTCTATCAACTCTGCAGTAGAACAAGCTAAAAAACTATTAGCTGATGGAGCTGACATTATAGATATTGGTGGGCAATCTACAAGACCAGGCCACATTGAAGTTGATTCTGAAACTGAAATCAGCAGAGTAGTCCCTATTATTGAAAAGATTTCAAAAGAACTCGATTGTATTATCTCAATTGATACTTATCGTTATGATGTTGCCGAAGCTGCTATTAAAGCTGGAGCTCATATAATAAATGACGTTTGGGGTTTACAAAGAGATAACGGAGAGATGGCAAAAGTTGCTGCAAAATATAACTGTGTAGTAATTGCTATGCACAATCAAGATTCAAAAATTTACGAGAGCGATATAATGCTTTCTATGAAAAGATTTTTTGCAAAAACCTTTAAAATTGCAGAGGAAAATGGTTTAGATAGAAATAAAATTATTATTGATCCTGGAATTGGTTTTGGAAAAGGTTACGAAGAAAATATTCTTGTATTGAATCGACTAGACGAAATCTCTTTTATCGCTCCAATTTTATTAGGAGTATCTAAAAAAGGATTTATTGGAAAAGATTTAAATCTTCCTCCTGACGAAAGAGTTGAAGGCACAATTGCAATCAACACTTTAGGAATTTCTAAAGGTGCTAAAATCATTAGAGTTCACGATGTCTTTGAGCATCACAAAGCTTTATCTATTTTAGATAAAATCATCTATCAAAGCAATACAGATAATTAAAAAACGGGAGAAAAAATCTCCCATTTTTTTATCAATAATTATAAAAATAACTTCCACCAATAAACTCTTTTAATATCGATTCATCAGGAACATATCTATCAGATATGGTCGTAAAATAACTTAACATTCTAAGAAGCTTTCTTGCTTCCTCATAATGCGGGCTCGACATCTTTATCTTGATTAACTCTCTTTCGACAGCTGGCTTTAAAACTCCTATCTCGTATGCTAAACTTGTATCAAATATAACATCTGCATTCTCTTGATATGGAAATATATTTCTACTCTCTCCTTTTCGAACTCTATCCCACATCTCTAAAGTTTCTTCTGCATCAAAATTTCTCGAGATACTATCTCTTACAATTCTTCTCATTTTTCTAACAACACTAGTTTTTATTCTATTGTGTGAGTCTATATTCAACTGAGTTAAACAACTTATATATATTTTAAAAATATGATTTTGAGCTATCCCTTCAATCAATCTGTCATTCAAACCATGAATTCCTTCTAGAATAATCATATTTTCTTTGGACAATTTCACAAATTCACCTTTCTCTTTTCTTTTTCCAGTACTAAAATCATACCTTGGAATCTCTACTTCTCTACCTAGCATTAACTCCTTTAAATTTTTATTTAAAAGTTCCACATCTAATGACTTTATTGTTTCAAAATCTTTTTTTCCATTTTCATCAATCGGTATCAAATCTCTATCTATATAATAATCATCTAAAGATATCATAAGAGGTTTTACTTCACAAGCCATAAGGTGTAACTTCAGTCTGTTGCTAAATGTAGTTTTTCCAGAAGAACTCGGACCTGCAATTGTTATAACCTTTATATCTCGATCCTCTAGTATTTTTTGGGCAATTTTTGTAATCTTTGTGTCGTGCAAAGTTTCGTTAACTCTTATCAGTTCTATAATATCTCCTTCTAAGTTTATTCGATTTAAGCTTCCTACACAAGAAACCTGCATTATATCATTCCATTTAGAGCTTTCTTTATATACTTTAGCAAGTTTTCTATCATCAATTGTCGGTGGAATCTGAATCACTCCATTTATATCTTTAGGTGTTTTAAATATAAACCCCTCATCATAAGAGTATAATTCAAACAGATCTACATAATATGTATTATCATATAACTCTTCTATAAAATAGCTTCTATATCCATCTATTTCATATATAAAAAATGAAATTATTCCTGTAGTTTCTAAAAGTTCTTTTAAATCAGGACGTATATTTTCTAAATTTTTTCTAGTTATATATTCTGATGTAAAGTGTATTTTTTTTATCTCTTTCCCTTCTAATACAATTTCATTCATTCTAATTTCTATTTTTTTTAGTTCCTCTTCTGAAATATAATCTTTATCATTAACAGTCACATAAACTCCGTTGTTTAAAGAGTTTCTAAAAATCAATTCATATTCAGGATAAATATCATTTATAGCTTTTAACAAAACCAACTTAGATGTTAAATGGTATTTTCTACTTTCAAATTTTTGCATAAACCCCTCCTTAAAACAATTAAAATAAAAATAACTCTAAATTAGTATTTAACCAAACTTAGAGTTATCCTTTTTATATTTATTTTTTATTTTGGATCTATTAAATTACAAGCATAGAAATGTCCCTCTGAAATCTCTCTTAATACTGGTGTCGAGTTTCCACATTCTGGAATAGCCATTGGGCATCTCTTTCTAAATCTACATCCCACACCTGGATTAACTGGTGATGTTATCTCTCCTTTTAATCTCTCTCTGTTCATTTTATGTTTTAAACTTGGAACAGGTATTGCAGATAGTAACGCTTTTGTATATGGATGAACTGGATTTTTAAATAGTTCTTTTGCTGGAGCTTTTTCCACTAACTCTCCAAGATACATTACAGCTATATCATCAGAGAAATGTTTTACAACTGATAAATCATGAGTTATAAACATATATGTAAGTCCAAACTCCTCTTGTAAATCTTTCATTAAATTTAATACTTGAGCTTGAATAGATACATCAAGCGCTGAAACTGGCTCATCACAAACTATAAATTTAGGATTTAAAGCTAACGCTCTAGCTATACCAATTCTTTGTCTTCTTCCTCCATCTAATTCATGAGGATAAGTATTCATTAATCTTTCACTCAGTCCTACAGTTTCCATAAGTTTTAAAACTTTTTCTTGTAAGTCTTTTTTATTCTCACATTTTTTATGTATTATTAAAGGTTCAGCTATAATTTCACTTACCGTCATTCTTGGGTTTAAAGAAGCATATGGATCCTGGAAAATTATCTGCATCTCTTCTCTTAATTTTACCATTTCAGCTTTTCCATATTCTCTTATATTTTTTCCTTCAAATAAAATTTCTCCATCAGTTGCTTCAAGTAATCTCAGTACAACTCTCCCTGTAGTTGATTTTCCACACCCAGATTCTCCAACAACTCCCAAAGTTTTTCCTCTCTCGATAGAAAATGTCACTCCATCAACAGCATGAAGCAGACCTTTTGGTGTATTAAAATATTTTTTTAAGTTTTTTACTTCTAGTATTTTATCTGCCATTTCTTCCCCCTTGTAACTCTGGTACATTTATTACTCCCTCATAAGCTAAGCACTTAACTTTATGTCCATTATCATCAGAAGTTTTAGGACTTCTCTTTGAACACTCATCTTGTGCATGAGGACATCTAGGATGGAATCTGCACCCTGTAGGTAAGTTTGTTGGATCAGGCATCAATCCTTTTATAGGTTTTAATCTTGTTACCTCTTCATCTAAATTTGGTATTGAATCAAACAATCCATGAGTATATGGATGTTTTGGATTTTCAAAAATCTCATACAAAGTTCCTGACTCTACAATCTCTCCAGCATACATTATCGCTACTTTATCACAAACTTGAGCAACAACACCTAAATCGTGAGTTATTAGTATCATCGAAGTTTTCAACTTCTCTTTTAAATCATTCATTAAATCTAAAACCTGAGCTTGAATCGTAACATCTAAAGCTGTTGTAGGTTCATCTGCTATCAATAGTTTTGGATTACATGCTAAAGCTATCGCTATTACAACTCTTTGCTTCATTCCACCAGAAAATTGATGAGGATAATCATTCAATCTATTTCCTGGAATTCCAACTAATTCTAACATTTCACTAGCTTTTTCCATCGCATCTTTAGTTGATAGTTTTTCGTGTATTTGAATAACTTCAGCTATTTGATCTCCAACAGTCAAAACAGGATTTAAAGATGTCATTGGATCTTGGAAAATCATACTGATTTCTCTTCCTCTTATAGCTCTCATATCCTCTTCTGAAATTGTCAATAAATTTCTTCCTTCAAATAAAATCTCACCAGATAAAATTTTTCCAGGAGGATTTGGAACAAGTCTCATAATACCTAACGCCGTAGTACTTTTTCCAGCCCCTGTTTCTCCAACTAATCCCAGAGTTTCTCCTTCGTTCAATTCAATTTCTAAATCTGTAACAGCTAATACTTTTTCATCATTTGTTTCATAATTTATAGATAAATTTTTTATGTTTAATAGTTTTTCCATTATGTTCATCTCCCCACCCTAATTATTGTTTTAATCTTGGATCTAATGCATCTCTTAATCCATCCCCTAAAAGATTTAAAGATAAAATTGTTATCATTATCGATACTCCTGGGAATGTAGTTACCCACCATGCATATCTTAGGTATTGTCTACCTCCCGATAACATAGATCCCCACTCTGGTGCTGGGGGTTGAATTCCTAATCCGATAAAACTTAGTCCTGCAGTTGATAATATTGCACCTGCAACTCCTAAAGTTCCTTGTACAATTACTGGTGCTAACGAGTTTGGAATAATATGTCTAAATATTATTCTAGCATCACTTGCTCCTATCGCTTTTGCTGCTTCTATAAATTCTTGATCTCTTATAGATAAAACAGATGCTCTTACTATTCTAGCATATCTTGGTATCGAAGAGATACTTACAGCTATCATTAAATTTAATAAATTTGGTCCTAATGCCGATACAATTGCAATTGCTAAAAGTATACTTGGCACAGCTAAGAATATATCCATTACTCTCATTATAACATTGTCTAATTTTCCACCGTAGTATCCTGCTATAGCTCCTAGGAACCCTCCTGCAATTATTGCTATCCCTACAGCTAGTATTCCAACTTTTAGAGATACTCTAGCTCCATGGATTAATCTAGCAAATATATCTCTTCCAAACTCATCTGTTCCTAACCAATGTGCTGACGAAGGTGGTTTTAATCTCATTCTTAGATTCTGCTTTATTACAACTTGGTCATAGTTTGCTATTTGGTCTGCAAATAATGCCAATAAAACTATTATAACCAGTATTACTAAACCAAATAAGGCCATCTTATTTCTTTTTAAATTTTTCCATAACTCAGCCCATTGACTTCTTTTTTTTCCGATATTTTCTTTTTTTGTAGTAGTCTCCACTTTATTCACCCCTCTATTTGTATTGCGATTTTATTCTTGGGTCTACATATGCATAAAGTATATCTACTGCTAAGTTTACTATACTGAATGTAACTGCCAAGAAGATTACCGCTGCTAAAACTGTTGGTGTATCTTTTTGTCTGATAGCATCAACCATCATTCTCCCTACACCAGGCCATGAATAAACTGATTCTGTCAATACAGCTCCTCCTAAAAGACCTCCAAATTGTAATCCAACTACCGTTATAACTGGTATTAAAGCATTTTTTAAAGCATGCTTGTTTATTACAACTTTCTCAGCTACTCCTTTAGCTCTTGCTGTTCTAATATAATCTTGTCTTACAACTTCTAACATAGAAGAACGAGTCATACGAGTAATTATGGCTGCTGATCCAACTCCTAGTGTCAGTGATGGTAGTATCAAACTCTTTAAGCCATCAAAACCACCTGAAGGTAACCATCTCAAATTAACTGAGAATGTTAAGATTAACATTAATCCTAACCAGAAAACTGGCATTGAAACTCCTAAAAGCGCTCCTATCATACTCACACTATCTATTAATGTATACTGTCTTGTTGCTGAAATTATTCCCAATGGAATTCCAATGCAAATAGCTATAATTATTCCTAGAACTGCTAATATTAATGTATTTGGAAATCTCGAAAAGATTTCTCCAAATACCTCTCTTCCTGTAGTATAAGATTGTCCAAAATTTCCTACCACTGCATTTCTAACGAATCTGATATATTGAACTATAAATGAATCGTTTAATCCCATCTCTGCTCTTAACTGGGCTACTGCTTCTCTCGGAGCACTTTCTCCTAATATAAGTTGTGCTGGATCTCCTGGTGTAAATGACATTATTGTAAATACTAGAAACGATACTCCTAATAATACTGGTATTAATAACAGTATTCTTTTTAATATATACTTATGCATGTGTGTCCCCCTTTATTTACTTTATAATAGAAAGGAAACCAAAAGGTTTCCTTTCTAGAGTTTTTTATTTCTTATTTAGTTTTGTAAGCTCCATATATTTTATGATGTCCTGCTGGGTGCATTACGAATCCTTCAACAGTTTTTTGCTTTCCTATATTTTGAGTTGTGTAAGCTACTGTAAATATAGGTGCATCCTCTTGAATTACCTCTTGAGCTTCGTAATAGTATTTCTTTCTTTCTTCTGGATTCGTTGAATTCTTAGCTTTTGTTAATAATTCATCAACTTGCGGATTACTATAGAACGATCTATTTCCCGCTCCACCTTTATTTGCTGAGTTAAATAGTGGCTCTAATCCATAGTCAGCATCTCCTGTTACAGAAACCCATCCTAAAATAAACATATCATGTTCTCCTCTTGCAGTTCCATCTAAATATGCTCCCCACTCAAGAGTTTCTATTGTAACATCTATCCCTATCTGCTTTAATTGATCTTGAGCTATTACAGCTATATCTCTTCTTGTTGGATTGTCATTTGTCCAAAGTTTTAACTTTAACCCTTTTTCATATCCTGCTTCTTTTAATAACTCTTTTGCCTTTTCAGGATTATAATCATAACCTCTCGCATCTGGGTTGTATCCAAATACTTTTGGTCCTATCGGTGAATTTGCTTTAGCTCCTGAACCTTGATAGGCAACATCAATTATATCTTGTACATTTAAACCATATGAAATTGCCTGTCTTACTTTTTTATCTTTTAGAGATTCTTTGTTTACGTTAAACCCTATATAGGCCATCGATAATGAAGGCTCCTCTACATAATCCAACGTTGGTAAAGTTTTTACCATTTCCTTGTCTACTGGCTCTAAATCGTAAGCTATATCTACTTCTCCTGTTTCAAGTCCTATAGTTCTATTTGTCCCCTCAACTATACTTCTAAATATAACTTTTTCAGTTGGAGCCTTCCCTAAATAGTAATCCGGATTTGCTTGAAGAGTAATTCTGTCTCCAGCTTGCCAGCTAACAAATTTATAAGGTCCTGTTCCTACTGGATTTTGACCATAAGCTGCCCCACCTTTTTCTACAGCTTCTCTATTTAATATTGATGCTGCTGTATGAGAAAGATGACTCAATAAAGCTCCAAATGGTTTATCAGTTTTTATTCTTACTGTATTATCATCTACTACCTCTATAGAATCAATTGCCTTAATTATATGCGATACTTGAGGCGATGCCTTCATTCTATCTAAAGTAAATTTGACATCATCAGCTGTTAAAGGTTCTCCATTATGAAATTTTACACCATTTCTTAATTTAAACTCTGTTGTTGTATCATCTATTTGAGTCCAACTTTCAGCCAAACCAGGAATAATATTCATATTAGTATCTTGTTTTACTAATGAATCATAAATCTGTCCAGCTACTCTTGAAGAAGGTTGGTCATTTGTTGCATGCGGATCTAAAACTTTTGCATCTGCTCCTTGTGCTACTATCAAAGTATCCTTGTTCGCTAACGCATTTAAACTATTTCCTAAAAAGATTGCTAAAGCACTTAATAAAAGTATTTTTTTCTTCATTTTAATCCCCCTATAGTTTTATTTGTTTATTTTTAAGATTTATTTTTTTAATATTGTTAATAAAATATAACCTTTTATAGCGTACAAATCAAATTTATTTAATGAATGCATCCTATTTAAAAAATAAATTTTTTTAATATTACTAAAAAAAGAAAAAATATTTTTATTTTGTTCTTTTTTTTAGCATTGATTTATTTAATTACACCTGTTATAATATAAAAAATAAAATTTGGAGGATTTATAATGAAAAAAATATTTTTACTGCTTAGTTTAGTTTTCAGTTCTTTAAGCTTCTCAAAAGAAGAGGATATCTCTGGAAAATGGATAACTGAAAAAGCTAAAAACGGTAACCAAATCATCGTTGAGTTTTACAAAGTTGAAAATAGATATTTTGGAAAAATTAATGAACTAACTATCCCAACTTATGAGAAAGGTCATAAATTAGAAGGGCAAATAAAAGTAGATTTAGCTAATTCAGATGAAAATTTAAAAACTAGACCATTAGTTGGTATAAACTTCGTTAGTGAATTCACATACAACCCTGAAAAAGATAGGTTTGAAAACGGGTTCATTTATAATCCTGAAAATGGTAAAACTTATTACTGTTCAATCTCTTTTAAGGACTCTAATACAATTATAGTTAAAGGAAGTCTAGACAAATCTGGTTTAATTGGATCTAAACAAACTTGGAAAAAAATCAAATAGATATCATTATAAATAAAACCTCCTAATATCTTAGGAGGTTCTACTTTTTATACGACTAAATTTAATTAAGGTGGCTAATTTTTACTTGGCTTTTTTTTCAGTTTTTTCTACATTTTTCTTTTGCATAGCTACATACTTATCTGCTCCGTAGTAAGCTCTTAAGTACATCTCTCTTAAATCGCTCATTAATGGATATCTTGGGTTTGCACCTGTACATTGGTCATCGAACGCATCGTCTACCATTGTATCTAATTTAGATAAGAACTCTTCCTCAGAAATTCCATAGTCAGCTATTGTAGCTTTTATTCCAATTTCAGCTTTTAATTCAGATATTTTCTTTCTGAATAGTTTTACTTTTTCTTCAGGAGTTTCATTTCCTTTTGTTAACTCTAAGTAATCTGCTAATTTAGCGTAACGCTCTTTTGCATTTGGATATTTGTATTGTGCAAATCCTGCCATTTTGAAAGGCTTGTCAGTTGCATTGAATCTTATTACTTCATCAAGTAATAGTGCATTTGCTGTTCCATGTGGTAAGTGGAAAGCTGCTCCTAATTTATGAGCCATTGAGTGACATATTCCTAAGAATGCATTCGAGAATGCCATTCCAGCCATACAAGATGCATTTGCCATCTTCTCTTTAGCTTTTAATGCTGTTGCTCCTCCCTTTACAGACTCTGGAAGGTATTTAAGTGTTAATCTTGTAGCTTCTAACGCTAATGGATTAGTGAATTCTGAAGCTAATACTGATACATATGCTTCTACAGCATGCGTTACAACGTCTATTCCTGATGCTGCTGTTAATCCAGCTGGCATTGATAACATTAATTGTGGATCTACTATTGCTACGTTTGGTGTAATTTCGTAGTCAGCTAGAGGATATTTTACTCCTGTAGCATCATCAGTTATAACTGCGAATGGAGTTACTTCTGATCCTGTTCCAGCTGAAGTTGCTACTGCCCAGAACTCAGCTTTTTCTCCCATCTTAGGGAACTTAACTATTCTCTTTCTGATATCCATGAATGTCATAGCTAAATCTTTGAAGTTTACAGTTGGGTGCTCATACATAACCCACATAATCTTAGCAGCGTCCATTGCTGATCCTCCACCAAGAGCTATAATTACATCTGGATTATAACTTCTCATTAACTCTGCACCTTTTTCTACTACACTTAAAGTTGGATCTGCTTCAACATCAGAGAATACTCTGTAGTCTACTCCTATACAGTCTAAAACAGATGTTATATGATCTGTATATCCTAATTTTGCTAATTGATTATCTGTTACGATAACAGCTTTCTTCTTTCCTTTTAACTCTTCTAAAGCTACTGGAAGAGATCCAAACTTGAAGTAAACTCTTTCAGGGATTCTGAACCATAGCATATTTTCTCTCCTTTTAGCAACAGTCTTTATGTTAATTAAATGTTTAACTCCAACGTTTTCAGAAACAGCGTTTCCTCCCCACGATCCACATCCTAATGTTAATGAAGGTGCTAGTTTGAAGTTAAATACATCTCCGATAGCTCCTTGAGCTGCTGGCATATTGATTAATGTTCTACCAGTTTTCATTGTTTGTCCGAATAACTCTATTTTATCCTTAGCAACTAATTCATCTGCGTATAGAACTGAAGTATGTCCCATTCCTCCTAATTCGATTAATCTATCTGCTTTCTTTAAAGCATCTTCGAAGTTAGTAGCCTTGTACATAGCTAATACTGGAGATAATTTTTCATGAGAGAACGACTCTTCTAATTCTACTGATTCAACTTCTCCGATTATTATTTTTGTATTTTCAGGAACGTTTACCCCTGCCATTTTAGCTATTTTATATGCTGATTGTCCTACGATATCTCCATTTAAGTGTCCATCGATAACTATTGTTTTTCTTACTTTATCTACTTCTTCACCTTTTAAGATGTAAGCGTTTCTTGCTGCAAACTCTTCTTTTACTTTATTGTAGATTGATGCTGGAACAATTACTGCTTGCTCAGATGCACAGATAACTCCGTTATCAAATGTCTTAGATAATAAGATTGAGTTTACTGCCATTTTGATATGAGCAGTCTCATCAATGATTACTGGTGTATTTCCAGCTCCTACTCCGATTGCAGGTGTTCCTGACGAGTAAGCAGCCTTAACCATTCCTGGTCCTCCAGTTGCTAATATTAAATCTGCCATTTTCATTAAATCATTTGAAGCTTGAACAGAAGGCTCAGCTATCCATCCGATAATATCTTTTGGTGCTCCAGCTTTTACTGCCGCTTCTAAAACTATTCTAGCTGCTTCTATAGTTGCATTTTTTGCTCTTGGGTGTGGAGAAAAAATGATTGCATTTCTTGTTTTTAAAGCTAATAAAGCTTTGAATATTGCTGTTGATGTTGGGTTAGTTGTTGGAACGATTCCAGCAATAACTCCAATTGGCTCTGCAATTTTTTGTATTCCATAAGATAAATCTTCTTCTACTACTCCGCAAGTTCTAACATCTTTATAAGCATTATATATATATTCAGAAGCAAAGTGGTTTTTTATAACTTTATCTTCAACAATTCCCATTCCAGTTTCTTCTACTGCCATTTTAGCTAATTTTATTCTAGCATTATTTGCAGCTAATGAAGCTTCTCTAAAAATTTCATCTACTTTTTCTTGTGTAAATTTCGCATACTCTTTTTGAGCTAATCTTACTTTTTCTATTGTATTTATTAGTGTCATAAACCATCACTCCTATGTGAATTTTTATTTTATAATGCTAGTATACTTGTGTTTTAGTGTTTTTTAAAATTTTTTTTTGCCTATTTTTAAAATTTTTAACCATCACTTTTTAACCATTTTATCTTTTTAGAATAACGATTCAACTTTTTTTATTTTTATTGGCTTTTTTTATTTTTTTAAGGTATATTCTATTAAGGTCTGTTTTTCAAAGGAGGAGTATATTTAAAATGAAAGAAAACTATTTAAAAAATGTATGTTTAAAAGAATTAAATCTTACAACAGATTTTGAATTTTTTCTTATTTCAAATCTAAATTTTGAGCAATTAATTGCCGTAAAAAATTTAAATGGAAATTTTTTAGTTCTCGCTGGAGCTGGTTCTGGTAAAACTAGAGTCATTATTTACAGAGCTCTTTTATTACTTAAATTACAAATACCACCCAAAAATATTTTAATTCTAACATTTACTAGAAAAGCTATTAACGAAATTAAAGATCGAATAAATACTTTTGTCTCTGATTCAAATATAAGCATAGAAACCTTTCATTCATTAGCTTATAAATCACTCAAAAAATATTCTCAGAATAAAAACTTTAAAATTTTAAATTCTGATAACGCAATCGAATTTGCTAAAAATTCATCTTTTTACGATAAAGTTTTAAAAATTATACCCAAAGATGAAGTTATAAATTCTATTTGCTCTTTAAACTCTAGGTATATAGAATCAAGTTTTTTTAAAACTTTAAATAAAAACTCAAAAGATATATTATTAAATTTCTTAAACGATATATACTATATCAAAAAACAAAACAATCTCTATTCGTTTGACGATCTTCTAATTGAGTTCTATAAATATCTTACTTTAAATATAATTCCTCTTAATTTTAAATATATTATGATTGACGAATATCAAGATACAGATAATATTCAAGTTGATATTTTAAAGTTTTTTTCAAAAAATAGTTTTATTATGGCTGTTGGAGATGATTATCAAAGTATATATAGCTTTAAAGGAACCTCGACTGAAAATATTTTAAATTTTCATAATGATTTTGAAAATACTAAAACTTTTATCTTAAAAGAAAATTATAGATGTTCTAAAAATATTTTAAATCTCTCTAATGAATTCTCAAAATGTTTACGACAATCTTTTAGAAAAAAACTTACCACTAAAAATACATCTGAAACCTTACCGTTGTTAAATATTTTTAAAACACACGAAGAAGAACTAAATTTTATAATTTCTAAAATAAAAAACATTTCAATTATTGATCGAACAGCAAATATAGTTATCCTTTTTAGAAATTATATTTATATGGAAAACACCTGTAAAATTTTCAATCAAAATAAAATTTATTACAATATTCACAAAAATATTTTTCTTGAAAATATTTTTAAAGATTTTCCAAATGATGAAGACAGTAAAATAACGTTTTCAACAATACATGGTTCTAAAGGATTAGAATGGGATTATGTTTTTATTCCTCTTCTTTTAGATGGAATTATTCCTACTTCTATTGGAGATAATATTAACATCGAAGAGGAAAAACGATTGTTTTACGTCGCTATTACTCGTGCGAAAAAAGAATTGATTTTAACATATCCTTTAAGCTTCTATAATGCATATGGTCTTTTTTCAACCCCTTCTTCTTTTGTTAATAGTATTGGATCAACCTTTCTAAATATAAAAAGAGGGTAGTTTTTTATTACCCTCTTTTAAACTTAATTATAAACTTTTCTATTCCAATACTTTCTTCTATTCCACCATTTTTAATTGAGTGCTCTATCAACAATAAATTTTCTATAGAATCTAATAAAAATCTTTCGTTAAATAATGTAGTATATTTCAACTTTAAAAATATTGGATATTCTCTCATTGGTCCTCTTGATGTTTTAAAATATTTTTTAATTTTTTCATAACTAGAAGCTTTGAATTCATTATATGATTGATTTTCTCTTATATCCCCAGATTTTTTTAAACCAACTAATTTCAATGCCATATTAAGTTCTTCTGTCATCAAATATAAAAACAGCATATACTCTTTTGTTTTTTTGAGATAATCAATAAGCAAACTTACATTATCACCTACCATAAAATCTTCTACTAATTTTTTCAAATTATATTCATCACTAATTGATAATATAGGCAATATTTCTTCTAAAATAAAAGTTTTTCCATTTAAAAAACTTTTTATTTTCTCAATTTCATTTTTCACCTTGAAAAAGTCATCACCTAAAACTTCTGCTAACTTTTCTGATTCATATTCTGAGATTTGTAGTTCTTTTTCTATATAGAAATGAATCCCTTTTTTTTCCAAAGCTTTTCTTGCAACTATACTCTGCCCTAGTTTTTCTGCATTCGTTAAAACTCTTTTTCCGACCTCGTTTATTGCTTTTCCATAGTCATTTAATTCCTCTTCATAAACAACTACTACCTCTTTTTTACTCAAATCATAATCTCCAATAATTTTAAGAAGATTATCTAATTTTTTAGATTTATCTGCTCTTTTTAAAACAATCATCTCTTTAGGCACAAACATTGAATTAATTGATATACTCTCTAAAAACATCTCTTCTTCAGCTTGAGAAGCATCAAAAATTTTAATTGGAATATGAGGATTTGATTTCTTTATTTTTTCCACCAACTCTTCATATTTCAATGGAAGTGGAGTATCACCATAAATAAAATAAAACATATCTATCTCCCTCTAACTTTTTTACATATATTATAACATAAAAAATAAAAGAGAGGCTAGCTCTCTTTTACATAATAAAATTCATTAATCTTTTTTTGTTAAAATTTTCGAAGCATTTAATACAGCTAAAACTGAAACTCCTACATCTGCAAAAATAGCTAACCATAAATTAGCAATTCCTAAAACTCCTAATATCATAACTACTATTTTTACTCCTAAGGCAAATCCAACATTTTCAAGAACAACTTGATTATTTTTTCTTCCTAAATTTAAAGCTTCTATAACTTTATAAGGGTCGTCATTCATTAAAACTATATCTGAACTTTCAATAGCTATATCACT
>DIXX01000031.1:63734-64102 GCA_002428805.1 Cetobacterium sp. UBA6069 | reverse complement strand
GTTCTTCTTGAAGTTTCCTTAATTTCATCCTCAACAACAACTCTTCCTAGTAGCTCGGAATCAACAGCTATATAAACAACCGTTCCAAACTCTTCTGATAAATCGATTTTTATATTATGCCCCTCTAAAAACTTTCTACTTCCTACTAAAATCTCTTTCCCACAATAAAGTGCGTTTACTCCATAACCAGCTTTCTCGTTATGTCCCTGTATATCCCATTCAGATACTTCAACTCTACCGTAATTTAATATAGCTTTTCCTATTGGATGATTTGAATAAAACTCTCCAGCTTTAGCATATTCTAACAATTCATTCTCAGTTCCTTTAAAAACTTCAATTTCTGTTACTTTAAAACTTCCTTTTGTTAA
>DIXX01000031.1:51512-63464 GCA_002428805.1 Cetobacterium sp. UBA6069 | reverse complement strand
CCTTTTCCTATTGAGCTAAAGAAAGTTAAAGGAACAGAAAGAACTAGAGCACAAGGGCAAGATATAACTAAAAATATTAATGCTCTACTAAACCATAATTTAAAGTTACCATCATACAAAGCCGGAACTAAAACCGCTATTAAGATAGATAGTGTAACTACAATTGGTGTATAGTATCTTGCAAACTTTGTTATAAACTTTTCCGCATGAGCTTTTTTACTTCCAGCACTTTCTACCATATCAATTATTCTGCTTACAGTTGATTGTGAATATAACTTAGTCACTTTAAACTCTATTGTTCCATTTATATTTATAGATCCACTTAAAACTTCACTACCAATCTCTCCTATTACAGGTACTGATTCTCCTGTTAATGCAGATTTATCTAATGTCGTATTTCCCAAAGTAATAATACCATCTAAAGGAACCCTTTCTCCTGGCTTAACAATTAAAATATCTCCAACGTTTACTTTTACAGGATCAACAACTTCTACTACACCATTTTTATTTTTCAAGTTTGCAAACTCTGGTTTTATACTCATCAATTTTTCAATTGATTTCTTAGAGTTATTTACAGCCATCTCTTGGAAATACTCTCCAATTTTATAGAATATCATAACTCCTGCTGCTTCACCAAACTCACCTAAAGCTAATGCACCAATAGTCGCAATACTCATCAAGAAGTTTTCATCTAAAAATTTACCTCTTTTAATATTTTTAAAAGCACTTAATAAAATATCATACCCTGATAATCCATAAGATATAACTAAAATTATATCCTTTTGTAAACTTTTAGGTAGCGTCAATCCCACAATAAATAGAGTTATTCCAACTGTTAATATAATTAAATCTACTCTTGATAAAATATCTCCAGAATTTGAATGTCCATGATTATGGGAATTTTCATTTTTTTCCTCTAAATCTTCTGCCAAATATGTTCCGGGTTCAATTTTATCTGCAATTTCATTTATCTTTTTCAAAAGAACTTTTTCATCCGTTTCTGTAACTAAAGTAAATTTAATTTTTTTTGTATAAAAATCCACATTTACATCTTTTATTTCATCTAATTTATCTAGTTCATATTGAATTTTTGAAGCACACCCTCCACAATGAAGGTTTTTTATCTCATACTCTCTTTTCATACTTCCTCTCCTTTTTTTTAGAAATATACCCATACCCCCTATATCTATATTTTAAAATACCATAATTTATAACTTTTGTCAAAAAATTTTTGAATATTTCTAACTTAAATAGTATAATATAAATTATTGAAAAAAAGGAGCCTACCATGAAATATAATGTCGATGATATTTTAAATATTTTTATTGAAAATATTAATAGTAACAAATTTATTAGAGCTATCTTTTCAAATCCAAGCAAAGATAATCCTTATAAAAAAATAAATTTAAAACCTGTAAAAATAAAAGATGAGCTTTTTATACAATTTGAAAGTTTTAAAGATAATAAAGCATTCCATAAAAACTATTCATTAGAAGAATGCTATAATTCTTTAAATGACACCATAAAAGATTTTAAACAAATTCTTATCTCTACAACAGATGAAGAGATTCAAGTTTTACAAAACAAAAAAGGATTCTCTTTAAAAAGAAAAGCTGTTGCTGGAAAAAAAATTGAACTATCTCACAACAAACAAAAAAATTATATTCTTCAAGATAATACACCAATTCCATTTCTAATAAAATTAGGTGTTATGTCTGAATCAGGAAAAGTCACTAAAGAGAGATTTAATAAATTTAGACAAATCAATAGATATTTAGAGTTTATTGAAGATACTTTAAAAGAGCTACAAGAGAAAAATTTAATTCAAAATAGTATGAAAATTGTTGATTTTGGTTGTGGAAAATCATATCTTACATTTGCTCTTTACCACTACTTAAAAAATATTAAAAATTTAGATATTGAAGTTATCGGTTTAGACCTAAAAGAGGATGTAATTACTCATTGTAACTCTATCGCCCAAGAATTAGAATTTAATAATTTAAAATTCTTAAAAGGTGATATAAAAGAGTTTGATGAATTTGAAAACGTTGATATGATATTCTCTTTACATGCTTGTAATAATGCAACTGATTACTCTATTTTAAAAGGATTAGAACTGAATGCAAAAGCTATTCTTGCTGTTCCTTGTTGTCAATCTGAAATCAATCAAAAAATTGATAAATCTTCTACAACAGAGATAAAAGGTGTTCTATCTCCATTTGGAAATCATGGTATTTTACAAGAAAGATTTAGTTCTTTAGCTACAGATGCGTTAAGAGCCTTAGCTTTAGAACTTTGTGGATTCAATACAAAAGTTATGGAATTCATAGATATGGAGCATACGCCTAAAAATATTCTTATCAAAGCTATTAAAAGTAATCCAACAGAAGAAAAGTTAGCTTTAAAAAGAGAGGAATATAATAGATACATACAATTCTTAGGAGTTAATCCTCTTTTAGATAATCTGCTTCAAAACTATTTCAAAAAATAAAAAAATAGAAAAGACGGTAAATTAAAATTCCGTCTTTTCTATTTTATCTTTCTAAAATATATAATATTCCACCGACTAATAAAGCCGGAATAATATTATATAATGTAACCATAAAAGCTGATTTTTTACTTAATGCCAAAAGTGGAAACAAGGCATCTCCATCATTGCAAATAGCATTTGCTGCTAATGCTGAAAAAGGAATTGCTCCTGATATATAAAGAGCTGCCAAAAGTATCTGTGGTCCACACCCTGGTATTAATCCTACCAATATTGCCATAATCACAACTAAAAAACCACCACTATCTAAAATATTTTTTAATACCAATTCTCCACCTATATAGTTTAAAAATATCTCATAACTAAAAAATGCTACAAAAACCCAACTGACCAAAAAAGCAACCTCTTCAGCGGTATGGATTAAAGTTTCTTTTATTGATCCTAATTTACTTTCTGTTTTATCAAAATCACTTCCCTTTATAAGTTTTCTACTTAAAACAGTATAAACTATACTTAAAAATGTTCCTAAAAAAGCTAAAGCTTCAATTATATTCAAATCGCCTTCGTGCTCTATATGCGAATGACCTTCTAAAAGGTGTTCAATTGCAAAAGGAGTTGATACTATAACCAAAATCCAAAATATTTTATACCAAACTTTATGAGTTAAAAAATAGATATATTTCACATCTGATTTTTTATGTAAAACTTTATCTACTATATCGCCTTTTTTATGAGCTATATGTTGATGATTTTTATGCCCACTCTCTTCATTCATAAAATCTCTTTCAGAATTTTGATTTAACTCTTTATTTATAACTATATTTTCTCCAATTTTAAATCTATCTATCAACAATCCAGAAACTACTCCAATAACTCCACTTATCAATAATATTTTGAAATAAGCTTTTATATCTCCAACAATTAAAACAAAAGCTGCATCCCCCATAGTTGTTATAAAAGCTGCAACTAAGGCTCCAAAACTAACTTTTCTTAAAATAAAAAGTGGTACTACAACTATCGCTCCTCCACATCCAGGTATTAGCCCTAAAAGTGCAGAAAAATAAACTCCATTCTTTTTATTTTTCTCTAACAACTTTATTATAACTCCATTGAACTTATAATCTATAACTCCCATAATTAAAATAGATATTGAAACAAAAACTCCAACTTTAAAAAATGCATCTACTCCTGCTGAATAAATTATGTGAAATAACTCCACTTCAATCACCTCATATAGAATTTTTTTCTTCTGTTAGTTTTATACTGATTTTTTCGTTAATTCTTTCAATAAAAAAAAGCCAGTATAAAAATACTGGCTAACATTTATTACATTCTCTCTAAAGTTCCAATTCCTAAAAGGTTTAATCCCTCTTTTAAAACTGCAGCTGTTCTTTCAGCTAATAACAATCTTGAATAAAGAACATCTTCTTCTTGATTTAATATTGGACAAGCGTTATAGAATCCATTGAACTTCTTAGATAGCTCAAATAAATAATCTGCAACTAAATTTGGTCTACAGCTGTCTGCTGCTTTTAAAATTACTGCTGGGAATTGAGTTAAATGATGTGCTAACGTTCTCTCTGTTTTATCAGTAAATGTTATTACTACATCCTCTCTTAAATCTTTTCCACCCTCTACTGCTCTTCTTAAAATAGATTTTATTCTAGCATAAGAATATTGTAAATAAGGTGCTGTATTTCCTTCGAAACTCAGAATTTTATCCCATTCAAATATTACAGCTGTTTGTCTATTTTGTGATAAATCAGCATACTTTATAGCTCCAGTTCCAACAACTTCTGCTATATTATCTTTTTCTTCATCCGATAATTCAGGATTTTTTTCATTTACAATCTCTAGAGCTCTTCTTTTTCCTTCATCTAAAAGCTCTTCTAATCTTATTACGTTTCCTTTTCTTGTAGAGAAAACACCATCAGCAAATCTCATAATTCCAAACCATACATGCTGCTTTTCTACATTCCATCCTAACATATCAGTTATTCTGAAAAATTGTCTGAAATGATCTTGTTGTCTCTCATCAGTTACATATATTAACTTATTTACATTATAGTTAGCTAATCTAAACTTTACTGTAGCTATATCTGAAGTTGCATATAGGAAAGCTCCATCTCTTTTTTGGATAATACAAGGATGTAACTTCTCCTCTTCTGGGAAGAATACAACTTTTGCACCCTGATCCTCTACAGCAATCTCTTTTTCTTCTAACTCTTTAACAACACCTGGCATTAAATCATGATAGAATGATTCCCCGTAATAAGTATCGAAGTTTATTCCCATTCTAGTGTATAACTTTCCATACTCATCTAAAGATACTTTTATAAATTCTTGCCATAATCTGTAGTTTTCTTCATCTCCATCTTGAAGTTTCTTTAACTCTTCTCTAGCTTGATCTTCAAGTTCTGGATGCTCCTCACTTTGTCTAGTAAACTCAACATATACTCTTTCTAACTCTTCAATTGCATTCTCTTTATATGCCTCTTCATTTAACCAGTTTCTATATCCTATAATTAACTTTCCAAATTGTGTTCCCCAGTCTCCAATGTGATTGTCTGCAACAACATTAAATCCTAAATACTTATACATTCTTTTTATAGAATCACCTATTATCGTTGATCTTAAGTGCCCTATATGCATTCTCTTAGCTATGTTTGGTGAAGAGTAATCAATTATTACATCTCCCTCTGTATTTAAATCTTTGAATTCATAACTTTCTTTAGATATTTTCTTAACTAAATCCGCTAAATAAGAATCTTTTAAGAATATATTTAAAAATCCTGGTCCTGCTATCTCAATTTTTTCAATAACATCATTTCCAACTAAGTTATTTACAACATTTTCAGCAATAGCTCTTGGATTTCCTCCGATTATTTTAGAGTTCATCATTGCAAAGTTTGATTGGAAGTCTCCAAATTTTTCGTTTGTTGCAACAGTTATCTCTACTGGTTTTAACTCTTTATCTGAATATAAATTTTTTACTGTATCTAATAAAATTAACTCGATTTTCTTTTCAATAGTTAACATAAATTACTCCTTTCATTGTGAAATAAAAAAAGGACCCGAAAGTCCTAAAAAGAATAACTCCAGTCTACCGCCTTCCTTACGGTTTTGGTCGCCGTTTCATATACGTGGTAACCAGATAATGCCTATATACAGGGTCCGTGAAACAAGGGTTTCCGTGACGTATCTGAGTTATAAGCAACAGAGCCAATCCCAATAGCGACCTTAGGCCCAAAACCTCCAGATAATAGCGAGTAGACCAGAAATATTTATTCTCAAGACAATTATATCACTTCTATATTATTTTTTCAATTAAAAAATCCTTTTGAATAGTATATTTTTTATACCTAAACTATTTCTGAATTATATGTTGAATCTAAATAAAGTTCTTCTAATTGTTTGTCATCAACTTTGCTTGGTGCTTCAGTCATTAAACATTGACCTTTATTTGTTTTAGGGAATGGTATTACGTCTCTTATAGATTGCTCTTTTAACATTACCATTAACCATCTATCAATTCCGAATGCTAATCCTCCATGAGGTGGTGCTCCATATTTAAATGCATCTACGAAGAATCCGAATTTATCTTGAGCTTCCTCTTTAGATAATCCTAACTTCTCAAATACTTTACTTTGGATTTCTGGATTGAATATTCTAATTGATCCTCCACCAATTTCTGAACCATTTAGTACTAAGTCATAAGAGTTTGTTCTCACTGCATCCATCTCTCCATCTAAGAACAGTTGCATATCCTCTTCTTTTATTGACGTGAACGGGTGGTGTTGAGCCTTATATCTTTGCTCTTCTTCATCATATTCGAACATTGGGAAATCTACTACCCATAGGAATTTGAACTCATCGTTATCAATTAACCCTAACTCTTTTCCTAATTTTAATCTAACTGCACCTAAAGCTCCGTAAACAACTTTTGCTCTATCTGCAACTATCATAATTACATCTCCAACTTTTGCTTCAGTTCTAGATATAATTGCTGCCATCTCTTCCTCTGTGAAGAACTTAGCGATTGGAGAATTTACTCCCTCTTCAGTTAACTTTATCCAAGCCATTCCTTTTGCACCAAAGTATGTTTTTGCATAGTCTTCATACTCAGTTAAAATTTTTCTTGAGAATTGCTCAGCTACACCTGGAGCAACTACAGCTTTAACTACTCCTCCAGCTTCTACTGCACTTTGGAATCCTTTGAATCCACAAGTTGCCATTATATCAGTTAAATCTTTTAACTCTACACCAAATCTTGTATCAGGCTTGTCTGAACCAAATCTTTCCATAGCTTCTGCGTATGGCATTCTTGGGAAATCATACTCTGCTGATTCTTCAGTTACATTTTTGAATACTCTCTTTGCTAATCCTTCAATCTCATTCATTATATCTTTTTGCTCGATGAATGACATCTCGATATCTAATTGAGTAAACTCAGGCTGTCTATCAGCTCTTAAATCTTCATCTCTGAAACATTTAGCTATTTGGAAGTATTTTTCTACTCCTGAAATCATCAGTAACTGTTTAAATAGTTGTGGTGATTGAGGTAATGCATAGAAATCACCTGGATTTGTTCTACTTGGAACTAAGAAATCTCTTGCTCCTTCTGGAGTTGACTTAGTTAAAATTGGAGTATCTACATCTAAGAATCCTTTTTCATCCATATAGTTTCTTATAGACATAATCATTTTATGTCTCATCTTTAAATTTCTAGCCATATGATTTCTTCTTAAATCTAAGTATCTATATTTTAATCTTATATTTTCACTTAAATTATCGTCTCCAGAAATTTGGAACGGTAATACATCACAGTTATTTAGAACTTCTAATTCTGTTACGAATACTTCGATATCTCCTGTTGGAATGTTTGCATTTTTACTTTGTCTTTCTCTTACAACCCCAACTACTTTTATAACTGATTCATTTTTTAATTTTTGTGCTCTTTCTACAACTGCAACCTCAGCTACATCCGTATGGAATATTATTTGAGTTTTTCCTTCTCTATCTCTTAAATCGATAAAAGTTAATCCACCTAAGTCTCTCTTTGTATCAACCCATCCAGATAAAGTAACTGTTTCACCAATATTTGAAGCTCTTAATTCCCCTAAGTTATGAGTTCTATAATACGTCATCTCTTTTTCTCCTTCTATTATTTTAATATATTTTTTATATTATCTATGCTAACTTCTTCTTGAGTTCTGTTGATGAAATCTTTTAACATTACAACACCTTTATTCATCTCATCCTCACCAATTATGATAACATTTTTTGCTCCTACTTTATCAGCTTTTTTCATATGAGCTTTCATTCCTTTTGAGTTATAATCAATTACAACTGATTTTCCTGCAAGTCTTAAATCATTTCCTATTTTGAAAGCAGTATCCATTGTTGTTTCACCTAACCAAGCGATATATACATCTAACTCTCTTCTTGGGAAATCATCTCCTAAAAGCATCATTATTCTTTCAACTCCAGCAGCAAAACCAAAAGCTGGAATCTCCTTATCTCCAAGTTGCTTTAAAAGATTATCATATCTTCCTCCACCTAAAACAGTTCCTTGTGATCCTAACTTATTTGTTACAATTTCATAAACTGTACTTGAGTAATAATCTAATCCTCTAACTAATCTTGGATCCTCTTTATAATTAACACCAAAAATTGTTAAATATTTTTTTACTGTCTCGTAGTGATTTCTCTCTTCTTCTGTTAGTGAATCTGTTATAATTGGAGCATCCGCAGTTAACTCTTTACACTTCTCCACTTTACAATCTAAAACTCTCAATGGATTTTTTTCCATTCTCATTCTACAATCGTCACACAGCTCTTCTCTCATAGGCTGTAAGAAATCTAAAAGAGTTTCTCTATATTTTACTCTACTCTCTTTTTCTCCTACTGAGTTTATTGTAACCTCTAAATCAGTTACACCTATTTTGCTTAAGAATGAATATCCCATTGATATTACTTCAGCATCTAATATCGGTGAACTCTCTCCTAATACTTCAACACCTATTTGGTTAAACTCTCTTTGTCTTCCTGCTTGAGGTCTCTCATATCTAAACATCGAACCAGCATAGAAAAATCTAGAAACTTCCTCTTTTGCATAGATTTTATTTTCTAAATAACATCTAACAACTGCAGCTGTTCCTTCAGGTCTTAATGTTATACTTCTTTCTCCTCTATCTTGGAAAGTATACATCTCCTTTTCAACTATATCTGTTCCCTCTCCTACTCCTCTTTTAAAAAGATCTGTCTCTTCAAATATTGGAGTTTTTATCATTGAATACCCATAGTTTTCAAAAAACTCTTGAGCTGTTCTTGTTATATAGTCATACTTTATTCCGTTGTCTCCATATATATCTTTAGTTCCTCTAACTGCTTTAATCAGTTTCATTTTATCACCTCAACTATTTTAATTTCCATAATTTTTCTAATTTTTCTTCAATTAGCTTTTCATTTCTATTGTTTCCTGGAATATAGTATCTCTTTTTTTGTTCTCTATATTTTTGGTTCACAAAATTATTTTGATAATCATGTGGATATTTATAATCAACAGCTCTATCACCTATATGAATAGGTACTGGTTCTAAATCTCCATTTTCAATATCTTTTAAAGCTTTGTCTATCGCTAAGTAACTACTATTACTTTTAGTTGAAATAGCTAAATAGATTACTGCTTGAGATAAAATTATTCTTATTTCTGGCATCCCTATTTTTTCACTGGCATTCATAGCACTATTTGCTATAAGCATAGCTTCTGGGTTGGCCATTCCTATATCCTCACTTGCATGAATAACAACTCTTCTTGCAATATATCTTGGATCTTCTCCACCGTGAAGAAGTCTTGCTAGCCAATAAACAGCCGAGTCTGGATCGCTTCCTCTTATACTTTTTATCATGGCAGAAATAAGATTATATTTATCTTCCTGTTTATGATAAGAAGCTCTTCTCTCTCTAAAAAGATCTATTATCTCTCTTTCACTATAACCTGTACAACTACTTTTATAGAGTTCTAAATAATTTAAAGCTATTCTACTATCTCCTTGAGAAATATCTAAAATAACTTCTCTTATCTCTTCTGGAAGTCCAACTCCTAAAAGTTTTTCTCCTCTAATTAAAATACTATTTATATTCTCTCTTGTTAACGGTTTGAATTCAAATAATAGACACCTCGATAGCAGTGCGTTATTCAAACTATGATAAGGATTTTCAGTTGTAGCTCCAACTAAAATTAATATTCCAGATTCTGTATAAGAAAGTAAGGCATCCTGCTGGGTTTTATTAAATCTATGTATTTCATCTAAAAATAGTATTGTTCTTTTCCCATATAGTTCCAAATTTCTTTTTGCTACATCAACTATCACTCTCAAATCATTTAAACTCGCTATTGTTGCGTTTAAAGTTTCGAAATTATAATCCAACTCTTTTGAGATTATCTCTCCTAAAGAACTTTTTCCACAACCAGATGGTCCATATAAAATCATATTAGATAAATTTTTTCCCTCTATTATTTTTCTAAGAACACCATTCTGACCCAGAATTTTTTCTTGACCTTCAAACTCATTTAATTTTTGGGGTCTTAAACGAGCTGATAGAGGTTTTGCTTTTTCAAAATTCCCTCCGAATATACTTTGCATCTAATCACAACCTATTTTTTAAAATAAAAAAGCGTATTGTGTACCCCAACACGCCTTTGATTCTTTTAACTATTTTACTAGATACAGAAGAAGTGCTGAAAGTATGAATAAAAATGCGACTACTTCAGTTGCTCTGGCTAGTGGTCCTCCATCTTTTGAAACTCCAAATACTGTATTTGAACCTCCCATTCCCATGCTACCTGACATCCCATGACTTCTGTCTGGCTGTACAAGAACTAGTACTATTAAAGCTAAAGCAAATATAAATAAAAATATTGTTAACAGTGCTTCCATAACTTTATTCCTCCCAAATTTCGTCTTCTATCTTATACAATATTATAATATATATATTCGTAAAATAAAAGAAAAAATTATAGAAGTTTTGCAGCTAATTCAGCTAACGCTGAACGTTCACCTTTTTTTAGAGTGACATGGCCTACGATGGCTTCGTTTTTTAATTTATCAGCTAAATATGTCAATCCATTTGTATCTGCATCTAGATATGGACTATCTATCTGATCTGGGTCTCCCGTTAAAACAATTTTTGTATTTTCTCCAGCTCTAGTTATTATTGTTTTCACTTCTAATGGTGTTAAATTTTGAGCTTCATCTATTATTATATATCCATTTGGAATACTTCTTCCTCTTATATATGTTAAGGCTTCTATTTTTAAAAGCCCCATAGTTTGAAGGCCTAAAATTACTTTTTCACCAGTTTTTTCTCCTTTTTCAGTAGCTAAATAATCTATATTATCATAGATAGGTTGCATCCACGGTCTTAGTTTTTCCTCTTCACTTCCCGGAAGGTAACCTAAATCTTTTCCCATAGGAATTATTGGTCTAGCTATTAATAGTTTTTTATACTTACCTCTTTCCACAACTTGTTCAAGACCAGCAGCTATAGCCAAAAGAGTTTTTCCAGTTCCAGCTTTTCCAACAAGAGTTACAACTTTTATATTCTCATCCATTAAAAGCTCCATTGCATACTCTTGTTCGTCATTTCTAGCTCTTGCTCCCCAAGCTGAAATCTGACCTTCTAAATTCCTTCTAATTTTACCACCTATGTATCTTCCAGAAGTTTTCTCATTTCCACACTTAAATCTTACGAACATATTTTCAGTAAAATGATATTCCTCTCCTAATTCCCATACATTTATCTTTCCAGATTTATCAAATTTAACATATACATCTCTTGGTACTTCAATCTCTACATATCCATCATCTAAAGTTGTATAATCAGTTCTATCCGTTTCATAATCTTGAACTTCAATTCCTAAAGAATCCGCTTTAATTCTCATATTTATATCTTTAGTTATTAAGATTACTTTCATATCTGGGTTTTTCTTTTTAACTCCCAGAGCAGTTGATATTATCATATTATCTACTGAATCTCTTTTCAAAGCTGGAGGTAGTAGTTCTAAATCATTTTCAATTTCTACTTTGAAAAAAATCCCTTTTTCTAATTCGACACCCTTTGCTATACATCCCTTTTTTCTTATAGCGTCTAACTCTCTAGCAGCTAGCCTTGCTTGAATAGCAGTTGTTGTATTTCTTTTCAGATGATCAATCTCTTCAATAACAAAAATCGGTACAATCACCTCATTATCTTCAAAACTATAGATACTTCTGTGGTCGTGTATTAAAACATTTGTGTCTAGAATATAGATTTTCCTCATAAAATCATCCCCTTAATTGAATTTTTTTAAGAACTCCTTTAATTGCATCTTCTAAAGTCGAGTAGCTATTTAATTCCTCTTTACTTACGAGAGAATCTATTTCCTTTTTACTGTATCCTAAAGACTCTAAAGCCATATA
>DIXX01000031.1:46711-51204 GCA_002428805.1 Cetobacterium sp. UBA6069 | reverse complement strand
GGAACTCTTTTTAAAGTTTTAAAATCTTCTGTCAATACAATCTCTCTTATATTATCTATTGAAAACGTAGACATTATAGAAAGTGCTAACGATAAGCCTATTCCACTTATTCCAATTAACATCTCAAAAAGTACTCTTTCTCTCTCCTCTAAAAATCCGACAAGTTTAAATGTATCCTCTTTTATAACATTATATATATGCAACTCTCTCTTATCTCCAAGTTGAACTTCATCATATGTTTTTAAAGTTATATACACTCTATAACCTACTCCGTTTACATCTATTCCTAAATACTCAGGTTTTTTTATTTTTACTACTCCATTTAAATATTCAAACATGTTCTATCTCTCTCCCTTTAGCGCTTTTTTTAAATACTTACTTGTATAACCCTTCTTTGAAGCAGCAACTTTTTCTGGTGTTCCAGTTAAGATTACTTTTCCTCCACCATCTCCACCTTCTGGTCCTATATCTATTATATAATCTGCATTTTTTATAACATCTAAATTATGCTCTATTATTATTACTGTATTTCCTCTTTGGACAAGTCTATTTATCACTTCTAATAACTTTCTTATATCTTCAAAATGTAATCCTGTTGTTGGTTCATCTAAAATATAAATCGTTTTCCCTTTCGATACCTTTGCAAGCTCACTAGCTAACTTTATTCTTTGAGCTTCTCCACCTGAAAGAGTTGTCGCTGGTTGCCCTAATTTTATATAATCTAATCCCACATCAACTAATACTTTTAATTTTCTTTCTAGTGTTGGAATATTTTCAAAAAACTCTGCTGCCTCTCCAACACTCATATCCAAAACATCTGATATATTTTTCCCTTTATAATAAACTTCTAAAGTTTCTCTATTATATCTTTTACCTCTACAAACTTCACATTCAACATAAACATCCGGCAAGAAATTCATCTCTATCTTTATAATACCTGCACCCTGACATGCTTCACATCTTCCACCTTTTACATTGAATGAAAACCGACCTTTGCTATAACCTTTAGCTTTAGCATCTTTTGTTTGAGAAAATATATCTCTGATATCATCAAATACTTTTGTGTATGTAGCTGGATTAGAACGTGGAGTTCTTCCTATCGGACTCTGATCTATATCAATAACTTTTTCAAGTTTCTCTATTCCCTCTATAGAATCATATTCTAATGGATAAAGCTTACCTTTGTTCAATTTATTAAATAACACTGGATATAAAGTTTGGTTTATCAATGTCGACTTTCCACTTCCACTTACACCTGTTACAACAGTTAAAACTCCTAAAGGAATAGTTACATCCACATTTTTTAAATTATTTCCCTTTGCTCCTTTTAACTCTATAAAATCTTCACTCTTTCTTCTTATTGAAGGAACCGCAATTCCAATCTCTCCTTTTAAGAATTTCCCGGTCATAGATCTTTCGTTATTCATAATCTCATCCGGTGTTCCTGCTGCTACAATCTCTCCTCCAAAAATTCCAGCTCCTGGCCCCATATCTAAGATATAATCAGCCTGGTGCATTGTATCTTCGTCATGCTCAACAACAATCAGTGTATTCCCAAGCTCTTTTAGTCTATTTAAAGTAGCTAAAAGTTTATCGTTATCTCTTTGATGTAATCCAATACTTGGTTCATCTAAAACATATAGAACTCCTGTAAGCCCTGATCCTATTTGTGTCGCTAACCTTATTCTTTGAGATTCTCCACCTGATAAAGTTTTAGTTTCTCTAGATAAACTTAGATAATCCAATCCAACATTTATCATAAAAGATAATCTCTCTTTTATCTCTTTTAAAATCTCTGCTGCAATTTGTCTCTCTTTTTCTGTTAGCTCTATCGTTTCAAAAAATTTCAACGCCTCTTTAATACTAAGTTCTGTTATATCTATTATATTTTTTTTATAGACTGTAACCGCTAAAACTTCTGGTTTTAATCTTTTTCCATTACAAACTTTACAGATTTTATCAATCATAAATCTATTTTCAATCTCTTCTCTTGAACTTTCAGAAAATGACTCTTTGTATCTTCTCTCTAAATTTTTTACAATCCCTTCAAAATCTTTATCTCCATGGAAACTAAACTCTTTCGAGTCATAATCAACTCTAAACTTCTCTCCTTTAGTTCCATAAAATATTATTTCAATCTCATCTTTCGATAAATCTTTTACTGGCTTTTCCAAATCAATTTTATATTTTTTTGCCATCGATTCAAAAATTGTCCAAGTATATCCTTTTTTAGCTGAAGCTGCTCCTGGAATATATATACCACCTTTTAAAATAGAAAGATTTTCATCTTCTATCAATCTACTCTCATCTATTTCTAACTTTTTTCCTATTCCTTTACACTCTGGACAAGCACCAAATGGAGCATTAAAAGAAAACAATCTAGGGTTTAAATCAGGAATGCTCACATCCTCATGATCTGGACACGAGAAATTTTCACTATATAGTTGCTCTCCTTCAGACCAGTTAACGATAACTTTTCCTTCTGATAGCTCTACCGCTTGTTCTATACTCTCAGTTAAACGAGATTTAAAATCTTTTTCCTCTTTATCAAAAACCAATCTATCCACAACTACTTCTATATTGTGTTTTTTATTTTTTTCTAAATTTATTTCTTCTTCGATATAAAGAATTTCTCCATTTACTCTAGCTCTTACAAATCCTTTTTTTACTAAATTTAAGAAAATATTTTTATGAGTACCTTTTTTATCCTTTACAACAGGACTTAAAAGCATTAGTTTTTCTCCACTTTGAAATTTTTCATAGATATTTTCTACAATCTCATCTACACTTTGCCTTTCTACTAATTTATGGCATACAGGGCAATGTGCTTTTCCTATATGAGCAAATAATAATCTCATATAATCATAGATTTCTGTAACTGTACCAACTGTTGATCTAGGATTCTTGTTCGTTGTTTTTTGCTCAATCGAGATAGCTGGAGCTAATCCCTCTATACTGTCTACCTCTGGTTTTTTCATCTGGCCTATAAACTGTCTTGCATAAGCCGATAGACTTTCTACATACCTTCTTTGACCCTCTGAATAAATCGTATCAAAAGCTAGTGACGACTTCCCACTTCCACTAACTCCAGTCACAACAACAAACTTATATTTAGGAATCTCTATATCAAAATTTTTCAAATTATGTTCTCTAGCACCCTTTATAATTATTTTATCTAACACGATCTCCTCCTTTAAAAAAACCCTCTTAATAATTTAAGAGGGTACAACTTAATAATATTCAATTAATCCATTATCATAAAAACTAAAATAGGATTCATCACTCACTATAATATGATCTAGCAATTTTATGTCCACTTTTTCTAACAACTCTTGCATCTCTAAAGTCAGTTCAATATCTTTTTTTGATGGGGTTAAATTTCCACTTGGATGATTATGTGCAAATATAACTCCTTTGGCTCTATTGTGTATAGCTCTTTCCACAATCTTTCTTGGATAAACAACACTTCGATCTATTGTTCCTTTAAATAAAATCTCATCAGATACAATTTTATTATCAGTACTTAAATATATAACTTTAAACTCTTCACTTTTAAGTGAACCAACATCATCTTTTAAATAGTTTATAAGATCTGTTTTTCCTTTTAAAGTTTTTAAATCTGCAGCTTTTATATTTTTGAAATAATGATTTGACATTACGTCTCCTATTACTTTTAAATATAGTGCCGTTTCTCCTCCAACTCCTTCAACTTCTTTTAAATCATTAATCTCAGCTTTTATAACCATATCTATTGTTTTAAATTTTTCTAGTAGGTTTTTAGCTATACCTTTACAGTCCTTCAACTTAATCGAATATGTCAAAATCAACTCAAGTATCTCATAGTCTTCTAATCCTTTATATCCAACTCTCAAATACTTTTCTCGTAATCTCTTTCGGTGTCCTTGCATCTGTTCTTTTTCCAAGACAACCACCCCTTATTCAAATTATTGAAATAGATTATAAACCTCATCTTTTGTTTTCATTACTTTTGGAATATTCATTGCTGCTCTTAAAATAGGATACGCTAAAACGGCTCCGGTTCCTTCACCTAAACGCATCTGCATATCTAAAAATGGTTTTAATTTTAAAGCGTCCATAACAACTTTCATTCCTGGTTCTTCACTCATATGTGTCGCAATCAAATAATCTTTTACCTTAGGCTCTATCTTAGTTGCCACTAAAGCTGCTACTGCCGAAATAAATCCATCTATTAACATCGGTTTTCTTTCTAATGCGGCTCCTAAATATAATCCGACCATACAAGCGATATCTAAGCCTCCTACACATCTTAAAACCTCTAGCGGTTTTTCATTAAACAAATCATACTTTTCTACTGATGTTTTTATGACATTTTTTTTCTTCTTTAATCCCTCATCTGAAAGTCCAGCACCACATCCAACTACTTTTTCTATATCTTGTTTTGTTAAAGCATATAAAATTGCAGAACTTGTTGTAGTATTTGCTATACCCATCTCACCATTTGAAAAGAAGTC
>DIXX01000031.1:44194-46481 GCA_002428805.1 Cetobacterium sp. UBA6069 | reverse complement strand
AACTTCATCTAAGCTCATAGCTGGCTCTTGAGTAAAATTTTTTGTTCCATACGCTATTTTTTTAGAATATAAATTTTTATAAACTCTCTCAATATCACCTTTTATTCCAACATCAATAAGATTTAATGGGATATCTAAGCTATCACATAGAATTCCTATTGCTGCAAAAGAGTTCAACATAGCCTCTGATACAATTCTTGTATATTCTAATGGGCAAGAGGACACCCCTTCTTCTATAACACCATTATCAGCTGAAGCTATAAAGTGACACCCTTTTTCTAAAGTGTTTAAAGGTTGTCCTGTTATTCCAGCTACTCTAACCGCTAACTCCTCTAAAATACCCAAACTTTTTTGTGGCTTCATTCTAGAATCTAAAATTATCTCACATGCTTTCATTGCATCTAGATCTACTGCCTTAATCTCTTTCTGAACTTTTAATAATCTTTCCAATTTATCCCCCTATATTCAATCCTTTTAGTATTGGATATCCTTCAGAAAACTCAATTATAACTACTCCAGCATTTTTGACACTAAATTTCCAATAAGCATCTAAACCATTCGAAAAATAGTGGCTTAAAATAGTATTTATAATACCCCAATGAGTAACTAAAACTGTATTCTCATCTAAATTAACTTTTTTATTTATAAAATTCACGGCTCTTTTTTGAAGCTCTATTACACTCTCTCCAGTTACATAATTATAATCTTCCCAATTTTCCCTACTTTTCTCTAATTCATTTGGATATTTTTCTAACAGCTCTTCGTAGGTATGGCCTTCAAAAATCCCAAAATTTAATTCTCTTAACTCTTCATCTATAAGTAATTCTAACTCTTTTACATTCACTATTTCTGCTGTATGAACAGCTCTTTTTAAATCACTGCAATAGATTTTATTATAATTAATGCCTTTCAAAATCTCTCTTGTTTTTTTAGCTTGTTCTCTTCCTTTTTCTGTAAGACCAGGATTTAAAATACCATAATAAACACCTTTTACATTTAACTCTGATTCTCCATGTCTAATTAAAATAACCTTTCCCATAGATTTCTCCTAATTATAAACATATATACATTAAAACTAACGATAAAACAGATGATAATTCAAGCAATGCTCCTAAAGTATCTCCTGTTATTCCACCTATTTTTCTTGTCATTAACTTTCCGAAGAAGAAACCATTCACTCCTAAAATATTTAAAATTAAAAATAGATTTAAGAATGGTAATCCAAAATATTGAGAAACTGCATATAATATAGCTGTAACTGTTCCATAAGCTATAGCAACTCCTAAACTATCCGTATTTTCTACAAATGTTTTTCCCATGCCCGTTGGTCTTGCATATGGCTCAAAAGCACAATTTATAACTCCATTTATTCTAGCTAAAACTGGTACTATTAGCATTATAACACCTTGGCTTATTCCGAATAATTCTGAAGTTTCCACTAAAAATGCTATTTTAAAAATAAAATAAAGTACTAAAACTAAAACACCATTCGTTCCAACTCTTGAATCTTTCATTATCTCCAACATTTTTTGTTTACTTCTATAACTAAATATTCCATCAAAAGTATCTGCTAATCCATCTAAGTGTAGTCCACCTGTTATTATTACATCTAATGTAACTAGTATTATTCCCATTAAAATAGGCGATGGAATAATTGTTTCTAATAACCCGGCAACAACAAAGTTTATAGCTCCTATTACTAACCCAACGATTGGGAACCATTTCATTCCGCTTCCTAAAGCTTTTGAATCAAACTTATTTCCTCCTGGAAATGGTAATCTTGTCATAAATTTAAAAAGTAAAGCTAACCCGTTCATTTTTTCCTCCAACTCTATTTTAATTTTAATTCTAAACCAGAAACTATAAGATAAGCTTCATGGCTTTCTTTTGCAACTAATTGATTCATTCTTCCAGCAATATCTCTAAAATATCTTCCTAACGCATATGGAGGAACTAAACCCATTCCAACTTCATTTGACACTACAACCATATCTAAAGAGCTATCTTTTATAAAACAAATCAAATTGTCTACTTCATTTTTTATTTCATTTTCTATATCTCTTAGAATATCTTGAGTTATATTATCCCAATCTACCTCTCTATCTATAATCATATTATTAGTTACTAAATTTGTTAAACAGTCTAATAATACAACTGCATCTCTATTTTTATATTCTAATAAAAGGTTCTGAATATTTTTATAAGCTTCTATTGTTATCCAGTCTTCACCTCTTTGTACTTTATGAAGCCGAACTCTTTCTTTCATCTCCTCATCAAAAGAGATTGC
>DIXX01000031.1:18901-43936 GCA_002428805.1 Cetobacterium sp. UBA6069 | reverse complement strand
CTTCTAGCCCCACCAGTTACATATATTATTTTCCCCACTTATATCACCCTTATCCTATGATACCTTAATAGTATCATAATATAATCAAAACTTCAACAAACGAAAAAGAGTGCTTGAAATGTTCAAGCACCCTACTTTTTATATATTATTTTTGGAAATGTCTTTCTAATAATCCTAAGAAAGCTCTTCCATGTCTAGCTTCGTCTTTAGCCATTTCATGAACTGTATCGTGGATAGCATCGAATCCTAATTGCTTTGCTCTTTTAGCGATATCGAACTTTCCTGAAGTTGCTCCATACTCAGCTTCTACTCTTCTTTTTAAGTTTTCTTCTGTTGAAGGAGTTACTACTTCTCCTAATAACTCAGCGAATCTTGCAGCATGTCCTGCTTCTTCAAAAGCTATTCTTGTGTAAGCTTCTGCTACTTCTGGGTATCCTTCTCTATCTGCAACTCTAGCCATTGCTAAGTACATTCCAACTTCCATACACTCTCCGTTAAAGTTAGCTCTTAATCCTTCGATGATTTCTTCATCTCCGCAAGCTAATCCTTCTCCTACTACGTGCTCAGTAGCCCATACTCTCTCTCCTGATTCATCGAATGGAACACACTTATCTAATCCAACTTTACATAAAGGGCAAGTCCCTAAAGTTTCTTCAAATACTTCTCCACATACTGTACATTTTACTTTTGCCATTTTTAATCCTCCTCAATTTTTCTATCTCTATTTTTTTAATTTTGTTTTTATTTCTTTTTTGTAATTATTACAATTTTGTTCACAAAGATAATATACACCTTTTTTGTAAAGATGTCAATTTTTTTTTATTTTTTTTATTAAAAAAAAAGAAACTTAAAATTTACCAGTACATAGATAAAGCACTTTTATAATCACTACCTATTATTTAAAACTTTAATTTTAAAAGTACCTTATAAATAAAGGGAGGAGTTTTATGTTAGTTCGAGTTTTAAGCTCTAGTTATCTTGGAATTGAGCCTTTTTTAGTAGAAGTTGAAGTTGATGTTACTAATGGCTTACCTATCTTTAATATTGTAGGTCTAGGCGATGCTACAATATCAGAAAGTCGGGATCGAATTCGATCCGGTATTAAAAATATGGGGTATCTTCTAGAACCTCGAAGAATTGTTGTTAATCTAACTCCCGCTAATATTCGGAAAAGAGGGTCTCATTTTGATTTACCGATAGCTATAGGTATTATGATCGGTATGAAGTTTATATCAGATTACAGTGGCGTTTTAAGAGATTATATAATGATGGGAGAGTTGTCTTTAACAGGTGAAGTGAGAAGAGCTGATGGAATTATAAGTGGGGTTTTATTAGCTAAAAGTAAAGGTTTTAAAGGAGTTATTATTCCAGAAGAAAACCTAGAAGAAGCATCTATCATAAAAGATATCGAAATAATTCCTGTAAAAAACTTAAGAGATGTTGTTAAATTTATCGAAGAAGGAACTATCAGAAGTAAAAGATTGGTAAATTCTATTAAATTTTCAGAAAATCTTCTCGATATGTGGGATGTAAAAGGACAAATTAGAGCTAAAAGAGCTCTTGAGATTGTAGCTGCTGGCGGACACAATATCATTATGATTGGAGCCCCTGGAAGTGGAAAATCAATGCTCGCAAAAAGATTGACTTCTATTTTACCTCCTATGTCTGAAAAAGAGATTATAGAAACTACCAAAATCTATAGTATCGCTGGAGAACTGAGTGAACGAGTCCCTATTATTACTAATCGACCTTTTAGAGATCCACATCACACATCTACAGCTAGCTCTATTATTGGTGGAGGGCGAACTCCTAAACCTGGTGAAATCAGTCTTGCAAATAATGGTGTCCTCTTTTTAGATGAATTTACAGAGTTCGATCGAGTTGTTATTGAAAGTCTAAGAGAACCACTTGAAGAAAAACGTATCTCTATAACTCGAAGTTTAGGTAAAATGGAATTTCCTGCTAAAATTATATTCATTGCTGCTTGCAATCCATGTTTCTGTGGAATGGGATTTGATGAGGAGCTTTGTACTTGCACACCTTACGATTTAAGAAGATATTCTAAAAAATTATCAGGCCCAATTATTGACCGAATCGATTTATATGTAGAAATCTATAGATTAAACGACACAGAGATTTTAGACGAAGAGAGAGGTGATTCCTCAGAAGTAATTAAAGAGCGTGTTATAAAAGCTCGGGAAATACAAAATCTAAGATTTTCTGGAAATAAGTTAAACCGTGATATGAATAATAGCGAGGTCGAAAAATTCTGTTTTTTAGATTCTGAATGTGAAAATATCATTAGAACAGCTATCAGAAGCTTAAATTTATCTATGAGAACCTACCATAAAATATTAAAAGTAGCACGAACTATCGCCGACTTAGACAACGCTATTAATATAGAAAAAAATCATCTATTAGAAGCTATTAATTTTAGAAAAAGTTAATAAAAAAGAGATGCTGTTTATTTCAACATTAGCATCTCTTTTCTTTATTAGTTATTTTTTTCTGCTACAATTTTTGCTAAAACTCCGTTGATGAATTCGTGAGATTTTTCATCTCCATATTTCTTAGCTAACTCTACAACCTCATTTACAACAATTTCAGCAGGAACATCCTCAAATAAAATTTCGTATGTAGATATTTTTAATAACGCTTTTTCTACATTTCCAATTCTCTCTAAGCTCCATCCTGTTATGTTATTTTTTAAAGTCTCTACAACTTTCTCATCGTTTAATGCCATACCTTTTGAGTATTTTACAATAAACTCCTTCTCGTTTGTATTTAAGTTAGTTTCATCTCTTAACATGTAACTCTCTAAAGTTTCGTCTATTTTAACCTCTGTTAACTCCGATTCAAAAACTATTTTAAATAACTCTTCTCTTGCTACTCTTCTACTCATTACTATTTCCTTTCTAATCCTTTAATCTATTTAATATTTGTTTTTTTAACTTCTCTTGAAAATCTCTATCTCCTAGTTTATACCCTACAAACCCTAAAATCAATATAAATATTGTTTTTAAAAATCCATACTGCACCAAAAGAATTCCAGATATTAATCCTAGGACAGCGTATAGATATCTTTTAAAATTAAGAATAAAGTTTTCAATAATTTTTTCTAACATCATCTTTGCTCCTCCTATTCAATTATATCTCTTTTTATTGACAATTTTGAAACCTTTACCTCTATATAATCAACCTTTAAATCTAGTTTTTCTTCTAAGTTATTTTTTATTAAATTCTGTATATCTACAGTTTTTATTGACAAATTATTATTTGAAATCATATCTAAATTTAATTTAATAAAGTACTTACTACCCCTATTCCCACAATCGATTTTTAATCCCTTTATATCACTATCTCTTGATAGTATCTCTCTAATTAGATTTTTTACTGTATCTGTTGATATGTGTACTGCTCCATGTTCGTTTTTTATTACATAATCTTTTTCTCTTGCAAATTTTGATAATAATTTTAATACTGATATGCATATATAAGCTAAACATATATTAAAAAATACTACTTTAAATATAAGTGAGCTACTATCTATTGTTGAAAAATATTGAGGCATTGTGATATAACCAATCCCTGCTACAGCCATAGCAAATATTCCTATCCATGCAAAGAAAAATATTAATTTTTTTATCAAGAAACTCACCCCTGTAAGAAAGATTAGAGGCGTATCATAACGCCTCCTTATAATTATACTATCTCAATATCTTCGTGTCTATCTTCAAACTCTTCCGTCAAAATTTTAACATCTTGAACAAAAACATTTACCTCTACAACTTTTAAACCAGTCATTGTACTTACTGCTGTTAAAACACTCTTTTGAACATTTTGAGCTACTTCAGAGATTTGGTAACCATACTCTACTATTATATAGATTTCTACGCTACACTCTTTTTCTCCTACTTCAACTTTAACACCGTTTGTAAGTCTTTTCTTTCCTAGCATCTTACTAACTTCATCTGCTACTCCACCTGCTAATTTATAAACTCCAGAAACATCCTGTGCTGCCTTTGCTGAAATCGTCTTTACTACATCATCTGCTATTTTTATATTTCCTAACTCGTTCATAAAAACACCTCCGTAGATATTATACCTATATTATTACATTTATTTAAATTTTTTCCTAGCTATTTATTAATTTTTTTCAAAATTTTCTTCAATAAATTTGGTTGTTACTTTTCCGCTTCTATATACTTTATTATCTAAAACCTCTAAATGGAATGGAATTGTAGTATCAATTCCCTCTATGATAAACTCATTTAAAGCTCTTTTCATCTTTTCAATTGCTTCCTCTCTAGTAATTCCATGAACAATAAGTTTTCCTATCATAGAATCATAGTATGGAGAAATTTCATATCCTTGGTATGAATGAGAATCAACTCTCACTCCTGGTCCACCAGGAACAATATAAGTTTCTAATTTTCCAGGTGAAGGTAAAAATCCAGCTTTAGTATCCTCTGCATTTATTCTACACTCTATTGCGTGACCAAATAGTACAACATCCTCTTGAGATATATTAATTCTCTCACCTTCAGCAACCTTTATTTGTAACTTGATTATATCTATTCCAGTTACCATCTCTGTCACTGTATGTTCAACTTGAACTCTTGTGTTCATCTCCATGAAATAGAAGTTATCATCTTTATCTACTAAGAACTCTAAAGTCCCTGCTGAATCATAGTTTATTGATTTAGCTAATTTTACAGCTGCCTCTCCCATAGCCTTTCTAACTTTAGAAGGTAATTTATACGATGGGGCTTCCTCTATTAACTTTTGATGTCTTCTTTGAATAGAACAATCTCTTTCACCTAAATGGATTACATTTCCATGCTTATCTCCTATAATTTGGATTTCAACGTGTCTAGGATTTTCAACAAATTTTTCTATATATACATCTGGATTTCCAAATGCTGATTCTGCTTCTGTTTGAGCTGCTATAATTCTGCTTTCTAACTCTTCTGCGGTTCTGGCAAGTCTCATACCTTTTCCTCCACCACCAGCAGTAGCTTTTATCATTACAGGGTATCCGATTCTCTCTTCAACCTCTTTTCTAGCGTCATCTATATTTCTAACAATACCTGTTCCATTTGTTAAAGGAACCTCATTTTCAATCGCAGTTTTTCTAGCTGTAGCCTTATCTCCCATACTTTCAATTGCTTCTGGACTTGGTCCTATGAATGTTATGTTATGTGTTTGGCATATTCTAGCAAATCTAGCATTTTCAGATAAAAATCCATATCCTGGATGAATTGCATTTGCTCCTGTTATCTCTGCTGCTGCTAAAATATTTGGTATTTTTAAATACGATTCTGTACTTAAAGGCCCCCCTATACATACAGCTTCATCCGCTAACCTTACATGTAAACTATCCTTATCCGCTTCTGAATAAACAGCAACAGTTTTTATTCCAAGCTCTTTTGCTGCTCTTATAATTCTAACAGCAATCTCTCCTCTATTAGCAATTAATATCTTTTTAAACATAAAATCCTCCCGATTATCTTGCTGTAGTTTTAACTTTTAATAAAACCTTACCATAGTCAACTACTCCACCATCTTTTACTGTTATGTCTAACACCTCTCCAGCTACTGTAGCCTTTAAAGGCGTTTTTAATCCCATTACATAGATATAACCTAGATCTTGTCCAACTTTAATTTTATCTCCAATTTTTACAGAGCTCTGATAGAAATATTTCCCTATTCCTGTAGATAAAATATTTTTTGTATTTTCCTCTTTTTTTACAATCTCTTTAGGTTGTTGAACAGCCTCTTTTTGGATTACAACTTTTCTTTCTGGAGATTTCTTTATTTTTATTTTTAAATTTTCATTTTCCTCATAACTAATCTCTGTAAGTCCACACTCACTAAGTATGCTAATTAAATCTTCTATTGCAAACTCCTCTTTCTTCATAGCTCCTCCATCAGTTTTTTATCACCTATTTTAACATAATTTGAAAAATCATTCAAGGTAACATTACGTGTGTAATTTTATTTTATAACCACACAATTTTCACCTAGTAGCTCCTCAATCCTTCTTATTAAGTTTTGATTTACTTCTATAGTTATTTTAGAGTTTTTAACCTCTTTGTTTCCATCTATATCGATAGCAAAACTTAGAGGGACATCACCCTTACTGCTTAAAAGAAGTTCTTTTAAACGACTATATTTATCCTTTGACTTTTCATTTATCAATATGTAAACTCGATTTCTTTTTGTAAACTCTATCGAGTTTAGTGATTTTATATCTTTTACAACTAACTTTTTATTTTCATTTCCATTGAAATAATCTACTTGAATTGTTCCATTTATCAAAACAGCTTTTCCTTCTAGTTCAATGTTCATAAGTTGTTTGTATTCTCTCGGAAATATAATTCCTGATATTTGATCATAATAATCCTCTAAAATAAAGGTGCACATTGCTTCCTTTGTTTTTTTAGTGAGTATTTTTTTCACATCCCTTAGTATACCATAAGTTTTTACTGTATGCTGAGAATTTTCTAATTTCACCTCTGAAATTTTACTCATCTTATAATTTTTTAAAAGCCATTCATATTTATCAAGAGGATGTGCACTATAATAAAATCCTAAAAATTCCTTTTCTCTATCTAACTTTTCATCTCCTGTAAAATCAGATAAATCTGGTAAAGCGAAGTTTACCATTTCGGATTTTGCTCCACCGAAAAGATTCATCTGTTGAATATCATCCTCTTTTATTTTTTTATTAGCATAGTCTATAACTTTTTCTATTGATTCTATCTTTTGCTTTCTATTTCCAGGTAGTGAATCTAAAGCTCCTGCGTATATCAAAGCTTCGATATTTTTTTTATTTAACCCTTGTCCTCTCAATCTATATATAAAATCTTCATATCTTAAAAAATTTCCATTCTCTTCAAATTCAGTTTTTATCTTTTCAGCTAAGCTTTCCCCTACATTTTTTATAGCCGCTAGGGAAAATCTTATCCCTCCATTTTCTACTGTAAATTTAGAAGCAGGATTATTTACATCTGACAGCTTCAAATCAATTTTATGAGCCTTGGCATCTTCTATATAAAATGCCACATTCTCAACATTACTTTTTTCAGATGTCATTATTGATGCGTAATATTCATTTGGATAGAAGCATTTAAAATAAGCTGTCCAATAAGCTATTAAAGCATATGCTGCCGAATGGGATTTGTTAAATCCGTATCCGGCAAATTTATCTATTAAATAAAATATTTCTTCTGCCTTTTCTTTTGTATAACCATTTTCTACTGATCGCTGAACAAACTTTTCTCGATTTTCATCCATTATTGAAACCTGTTTTTTTCCCATTGCTCTTCGTAGTAAATCAGCTTCTCCAAGTGAATAATTTGCCATTATATTAGCTATTTTCATTACCTGCTCTTGATAAAGGATAACACCATAAGTCTCTTTTAAAACTTTTTCTAAACTTTCATGCGGATATTTTATCTCCTCTAATCCATTTTTACAATTTATAAAGCTTTCTACCATTCCTGATCCTAAAGGTCCCGGTCTATATAAAGCTAATAGTGCAATCACATCTTCAAATCTTGTTGGTTTCAATTGAACTAATATTTTACGTATTCCTGTCGATTCTAATTGAAATACTCCTAGACTATCCCCTTTTGAAAGCATCTCATAAACTTCTTTTTCATTTAAAGATATTTTTTCTAAAGTTATAACTTTATTTCTACTTTCTTTTATATACTCAATTGCCCTCTGAAGATTAGTTAAATTTCTAAGCCCTAAAAAATCCATTTTTAGTAGCCCTAAATCTTCTAGTTCTTTCATCTGATATTGCGTTGATATTACACTATTTTTATTATCGCCATATAAAGGAACTACATCCATCAGTGGATCCTTTGTTATTACAACTCCAGCAGCATGAATAGAAGCATGTCTAACCTTATTTTCTAAACGTTGAGAGAAATCTATAAGATTTCTGATTTCAGTATCTTCTGAATAAATCTCTCTAAGTTCAGAACTCTCTCTTAAGGCTTCTGCTAAAGTTGAAAATGCGGGAATCAACTTAGCTATTTTATCTACTTTGACTAAATTTACATCTAAAACTCTTCCAACATCTCTTAAAGCTGCTCTTGCCTTCATTCTACCAAAAGTTATAATTTGAGCTACTTTATCCTCTCCATATTTTTTAGTAACATAATCGATAACTTCGCCTCTTCTTTCCTGACAAATATCTATATCTATATCTGGCATAGAAATTCTTTCTGGGTTTAAGAATCTTTCAAAAATCAGATTATATTTTATCGGATCTAAACCTGTTATCTTTAAAGCATACGCAACTAAACTTCCTGCTGCCGAACCTCTTCCTGGGCCAATTGGGATATTTTTTTCTTTTGCATAGGCTATAAAATCCCATACAACTATAAAGTATTCTTCATAACCCATCTTCAAAATAACTTCTAATTCATATTCCACTCTTTTTAATAACTCTTCACTTAATCCCGCTGGATATCTTTCTGCTAATCCTTTATATACAATTTTTCTTAAAAATTGCGCTGAATTTTTTACACAACTCGGAATTTCATATTTAGGAAATTTCAACTCTCCAAACTCTAAACTTAAATTGCATCTGTTTGCAATCTCCTCTGTTGTATCAATAGCTTCAATATATTCATCCCCTAAAGAGTTTATAACTTCTGTCCTACTTTTTAAAAACAACTCTTTTGTTTCGATTTTCATTCTATTATTATCTGCTACTTTTGCTCCCGTTTGAATACAAATAACTAAATCTTGAAGAACATGGTCTCCTTCATATACATAATGGGTATCATTTGTAGCAGCACATTTTAATCCATGCTTTTTAGCATATCTAAATAACTCTCTATTTAATTCTTTTTGACCTTCAATACCATTTCCCTGAAGCTCAATATAAAAATTTTCCTTTCCAAATATATCTATATATTGAACTATTTTATTATCTACAACATTTTCAACTTCATTTTCTAAAATAGCTCTAGATATTTCTCCTTGCATACATGCTGATAACGCAATTATCCCTTCACTATGCTCTTTTAAAAATTCCTTATCCACACGTGGTCTATAATAAAATCCTTTTAAAAATCCCGCTGATGAAATTTTCAAAAGATTTCTATATCCAGTCAAATTTTTAGCTAATAAAATAAGATGAAAATTTCTTCCCTCTTTTTTATCCATTGCAAATTCAGATATATATGCCTCTGTTCCTATTATCGGCTTTATACCCCTCTCCATTGCACTTTTATAAAACTCTATAGCACCATACATATTTCCATGATCTGTTATTGCCATAGCCTTCATATTCATCTCTTTAGCTCTATCTAAATATTCATCTATCTTTCCAACCCCATCTAGAAGACTGTACTCTGTATGTAGATGTAAATGAACAAAGTTTTTACTCATTCAATCCCTCCTCTTAATGGTTTTTTTCTAGTTTAAACCTTCCACAAAAACAACTCTATTTATCTGCTTCAACTTTAATCACCCCTAAAATTGACTTAATATATTATACAATATAAACCTATAAAAAAAATAGTCACAACTTTTGTTATTAAATACAAAAAAAATAAACGGCCTTCTGGGGGGGATAGAAGGCCGTCTACAGGGGGGGATTAAATAATACTTTTATAAGTATAAAGTCTTTTATGTAATTAAAAACTTACTATTTTCTAATTACACTTTTTTGACGTGAGCTCTCTAAAAAAAGTTTTACTTTTTTTAATTTTTTTCAAAAATATCTATATTCACTTCTACTGTTGTTTTTAATTTTTCTAAAAGGAATAATTTCTCTACACCTTTTTGTGGACTTCTCCATCTATAAGGAGTCATATTAAAAAGATTTTCAATGCTTTCCTGCTCTAGAATCTCTGTTTCATATTTTACATTTACTTTTTCTAAATGAGAGAAGATATTTAAATCCTCTACAGGTGAATAGAACTCTTTTCTAACAACATCATAAACTACCTCTTTCATTTCTAAAAGATGATTTTCTCCTGTCGAAACCACTATTAACTTTCCACCTTTTTTTAAAGTTCTCATCTTCTCTTCAGGTATTATTTTTGCAAACATACAGATTATAAAATCTAGTGATTCATCCTCAATCGGTAACGAACTTGCACTAGCGACAATCCATTCTATATTTTTATATGATTTTGCTGCTGTTATAACAGCTTCTTTAGAAATATCTATTCCTACAATATCACTTTTCACACCTAAGTTATCTAAAAAATTCTTTAATCTATTTGTATAGTATCCTTCTCCACAACCTATATCTAAAATCTTTACCTCTTTCTTATCTCCAAGCTCTCTTTCTATAATTTCATTTACTCCATTTGATATACCTTCGTAATAACCCTTCTCTAAATAATTTTTTCTACTTAAAACCATCTCTTTGCTATCCCCGGGAAGTTTACTATTTTTTTGATTAGACAACAATAAATTTACATGCCCAAACTTAGAGACATCAAAATTATGATTTCCTTCACATATATATTTTCTTTCAATTTTTTGCATTTTTTTATTACAAACTGGACAAATTATCATTTTATATACCTCACTAATTTTTTTATCTTCTATATATTATATCATAGATTTTATGTTATAATATCTAAAAAATGATGGTGGTGAATATATTATGAAAGAAAATTTTTTCAATAATTTTATCGTTAATTTCTACGACAAAATTGAAACTGAATTTGAAACATTAATGAAAAAAGAAAAGGTAAAAAAATTATCTGTTGCAAACTTAGAGGTTGATGCTATCGATTACTTAGATGGTAGCAAAACTCCTATTATAGAAACTATAAAAGAGGGAGAGCATGGCATCGAAATATTTTTAAAAAATAGAGAGATGGTTCCTTCTGCATATAGCATTGAGGATATTTTCCATTCGTTCTCTCTAGCTGTTTTAGTTGATAAGCTAATCAAAAAAGATAAGTATGTTAAAATTTTAGAAGAATTTTATGTTCAATCTGAAGAGCTAATTAAAGACCACCTTAAAAGTTTAAATCTAAAAAAATTATCTATCACAGATGACGAATACGAGGTTTTAGCTATTTCAAAAGCATCTGGAGCGTATAAAGTTGGAGCTGGAGTTGTGAAAGAGATTTTCCTTAATAACGACAGAGTTTTCTTTAATATAGATGGATATGATGATGAAACTATCACTGCTCATATAGTTGAGTGTAGTGCTGCAGATTTAGCAATGCTTTTAAATAATATTCTTTTCCCGGAAAATACAGAAGAGGTATAAGAAAAAAGCGATAGAAATCTATCGCTTTTTTAATATTTTGTTACAAACCCTTCAAACTCTTCTCTATCTAAAACAGACTCTTCAATACTTTGAACCTTACTCATTATTGATCCTATTTTTAGATATTTTTTAAAATTTTGAATAATATTTTCTTCTCCTTGAGCAAAAACTTCTACATCTCCATTTGGTAGATTTTTTACAATCCCATTTATCCCAATTCTTTCAGCATTGAGCTGAGTAGTTATTCTATAACCTACACCTTGAACCCTACCTTTAATTAGAAAGTGATATGTTTTCATTTTTCCTCCTCAAATATTATCTTGTCATAATTTCTACAATTTTTAAAATTACTTGTACTGATTTTTCCATTGATTGGAATGGTATAAATTCAAACTTTCCATGGAAGTTATGACCACCTGTGAATATATTTGGACAAGGTAATCCTTTAAACGATAATCTAGCTCCATCAGTTCCACCTCTAATTGGTTTTATGATTGGCTTTACTCCAACCTCTATCATCGCTTCTTTTGCTAAATCCACAATGTGATAAACTGGCTCTATCATCTCTCTCATATTATAATAACTATCTGTCATCGTTAAAATAATCTCTGCATCAGAATATTTTTCTGCTAAATACTTTGCTGCATTCTCTATTAACCTCTTTTTTTCTAGAAACTTCTCTTTCGAATGATCCCTTATAATATAATCTATTTCTGTTAACTCTATACTTCCTTTGAAGTTTGTCAGTAGGAAGAATCCTTCATAACCTTCTGTATACTCTGGTCTTTCATTAGCTGGAAGCATTGAATTTAACTCCATAGCTAATAACATTGCATTTATCATCTTATTTTTTGAAGCACCTGGATGAATATCTCTACCTTTTATAATTATATTTGCTGATGCGGCATTGAAGTTTTCAAATTCCAACTCTCCAATCTCTCCTCCATCAATTGTATATGCAAATTTAGCTCCAAATTTTTCTACATTAAACAGATTTGCTCCTCTTCCGATTTCCTCATCAGGAGTTATTCCTATTTTAATCTCACCGTGTTCAATCTCTGGATTCTCTTTTAAGAATTTTAAAGCTGTCATAATTTCAACAATTCCAGCTTTATCATCTGCTCCTAAAAGTGTTGTTCCATCAGTAACAATAAGTGTTTGATCTATATATTTTTTTAATTCTGGGAAATCTTTAGTTTGCATAACGATATTTAAATCTTTATTTAAAACTATATTCTCTCCATCATATTTTTCTATTATTCTTGGCTTAACATCTTTTCCATTAAACGATGGTGCTGTATCCATATGTGCAATAAAACCAATTGTTGGAATATCTTTTTTCGAATTAGATGGCAGTGTCCCCATAATATATCCATTTTCATCTAAAGATATATCTACTAAACCAATCTCTTCTAAATCTTTAACTATAACTTTAGCTAAATCCAGCTGAATCTCTGTGCTCGGGCATGTTTTACTTTTAGCATCCGCTGTTGTATCAATTTGCACGTATTGTAAAAATTTTTCTAATAAAAAACTCATCTTTCCTCCCAAAACCTCGTTATTATTTAACACATCTATAAATTAACATAATTTGTCCAAAAAAAATAGTCTCTTTTGCAAAAACATCAAAAATATGTTACCATCTTAGGATATAAAATAAAATTTGTGAGGTAGAATTAAAGTTGAAATTAAGATTAGAGAAATATTTAGTTGAATGCGGTGTGGCTAGTAGAAGAAAAATTAAAAAAGCTATTGCAGAAGGTAGGGCTACTGTAAATGGATTAGTTGAAGTTAATGATGCCACTGAAGTAGAGTGGGGAATCGATGTTATAACTTTTGATGGAATAATTCCTCAGAAAAAAGAATTAAAATATTACATTATGTATAAAGTAGCTGGTTACATAACTGCTATGGAAGATATGCACAATAGAGCAATCGTTGCCGAGCTTTTACCTGATTTTGTAGACAAAAAATCTGTTTCTCCTGTTGGAAGACTTGATAAAGACACTGAAGGGTTACTTCTTTTTACAAGCGACGGTGATTTAAGCTATACTATGACTCATCCAGATAAAAAAATGGAAAAAACATACTATGTTGAACTAGATAGAGAAATTTCTGAAGAGGCTATCTCTGCTCTTGAATCTGGAGTAAAATTTGATACTGATTATGTATCTCTTCCAAGTAAAGTTGAATATCTAACTCCCAAGAGTATTCATTTGACAATTACAGAAGGAAAGTACCGTCAAGTTAAAAAAATGCTTAAAGCTGTTAAAAATAAAGTTACTTATTTAAAAAGAGTTCAGTTTGGAAATCTAACTTTAGATGGAATGAATCCTGGAGATGTAAGAGAAATTTCTAGAGAAGATATCCATATTTAAAAATAAAAATGCTGGGAAATTTCCAGCATTTTTATTTTTTATATATTCTTTTCTAATTTTTCAGAATCTAAATACTACTGCTCAAAAACTCCAAGATCTTTATTATCAATTAGCAGTTCAACTCTTGGATCCTCTTGTAAATGAGAGTATTTTTTAATAAACCATTTTACTAACTCCTCATCTCTTTGTACCTCGGTTCCATTATTTATAAATATATTTATTGTAATACTTTTAAAATATTTTAATCCTAACTCGATATCTCTATCGATCATCTCTTTGTTTTGTCCTTTTACACAGATCAGAAGACAAACCGAGTATAATTTTTGACTTAAATCCTCTATCTCTGTAGTCCCAATTTTGAAATTTTTTCCATAAGAGTTTATTCTAAAATCATTATCAAATGTTTCCATTCCCATTCTAAATCTTATATCTATGCCTTTGAAAAATTCTTTGATTTCATTCAATCTATTTTTATATCCATAATAGATTTCAAAATAAAGTAACTTTATATTTTTTGCTAAAACAACCTCTCTTATTTTTTCTAAAGTTGATTCTGGCAGTTCAAATACAGAACCAGAATTTATAACCTCTAAAGCGCCAAACTCACCTGTCACCTCTTCTAAGGTTTCTATATTTACTTTTTGAATCTCATCTAAATCTGTTGAGTTATCCTCTATATAATTACAAAACTTACACTTCCCATATTTACAAGGTAATCCTTTTAATAACACAATCTCTCTTTTGTTTTTATTTTCAATTTTACTATATCTAATTCCCATTTCTCTCTCCTATATATTTTCAAGTGTAAAAAGAGCAGGAAAAAATTCCTGCTCATAATTTAATTAATTATTAAATTTTGGTGCTGCTTCCTCTTTTATCATCTTTACGAAGTTTTCTAGTGACATTGATTCTTGGTTTTGAGACCCAATTCTTCTGATGTTCACTTCTCTATTTTCAACTTCATTTTTACCAATAATTAATTGTACAGGCACTTTATATTTTCCATTAGCTTCTCTAATCTTATATCCGATAGATTCAGCTCTTGTATCTATTTCAACTCTGATTCCTTCAGCTTTTAATATAGATACTAACTCTTTTGCGTAAGGTACAACATCATCATTTATTGTTAATACCTTAACTTGACATGGTGCTAGCCAAGTTGGGAATGCTCCTGCATAGTGCTCTATTAATATTCCCATGAATCTTTCTAACGAACCGTAAACAACTCTATGAATCATTACTGGTCTATGCTTTTCTCCATCCTCTCCAACATAAGATATATCGAATCTCTCTGGTAAGTTGAAATCTAATTGGATAGTTCCACATTGCCAAGTTCTTCCGATAGCATCCTTTATTTTGAAGTCTAGTTTTGGACCATAGAATGCTCCATCCCCTGGATTTAATTTGTAATCTCTTCCTAACTTCTTTAAAGCTCCTTCTAAAGCTGCTTCAGCTTTATCCCAAATCTCTTGAGATCCGATTGCTTTTTCTGGTCTTGTAGATAACTCAATTGCATATTCGAATCCGAATAATCCTCTATAGAACTTATCTATTAAGTTTACTACTCCGATTATTTCGTCTTCGATTTGCTCTGGAGTCATAAAGATATGAGCATCATCTTGAGTGAAGTTTCTTACTCTCATTAATCCATGAAGTGCTCCTGAGAATTCATGTCTATGAACAATTCCTAACTCTCCAGCTCTGATTGGTAAGTCTTTATACGAATGCATTCCATGCTTATATACTAAAACTCCACCTGGACAGTTCATAGGTTTTATAGCGAATTCAGTCTCATCTATCTCTGATGTATACATATTTTCTCTATAGTTCATCCAGTGTCCTGAAGTTTCCCATAACTCTTTGTTTAACATAATTGGAGTTTGAATCATTTCATATCCAGCTTTTTCATGCTCTCTTCTCCATAAATCTGTTAATACATTTCTCATTTTCATACCGTTTGGTAAGAAGAACGGGAATCCTGGTCCAAAGTCACTTGTAAAGAATAACTCTAACTCTTTACCTAATCTTCTATGATCTCTTTTTTCAGCTTCCTCTAAGAACTTTAAGTGAGCTTTTAATGCATGCTCAGTTGAGAATGCAAATCCGTAGATTCTTTGTAACATTTTGTTATTAGAATCTCCTCTCCAGTAAGCTCCAGCTACTGACTTTAATTTGAAAGCTTTTAAGTAAGATGTAGATGGAACGTGTGGTCCTCTACATAAATCAATGAAATCTCCTTGCTTGTAGAATGTTAACATCTCATTAGCAGGAATGCTTTCAATTATTTCAACTTTGTAAGTTTCTCCAAGGTTTTTAAAGTGCTCAATAGCCTCTTCTCTAACCATTTCGATTCTTTCAACTTTTATATTTTCTTTTACTATTTTTTTCATTTCAGCTTCGATTTTTTCTAAATCTTCATCTGTAAATTGGTTTTCAGGATCAAAGTCATAGTAGAATCCATTTTCAATTGATGGTCCTATCGCAACTTTTGTTCCAGGGAACAATCTTATAACTGCTTGTGCTAATAAGTGAGCAGTTGAATGCTTTATAATCTCTTCTCCCTCTTCAGTTTCTGGAGTTATGATTTCAATATTAGCATCTCTATCTAATATATAGCTCATATCTACTTCTTTTCCATCTACTTTTGCTCCAATAGCTTTTTTAGCTAAAGAGTTACTGATTGATTTTGCAATCTCAAACATATTTACACTGTTTTCAAACTCTTTTATATCTCCACTTGGTAATATTACTCTCATGTTTCTTCTCCTTTTCTATAAATATTTAAAATATATTAATCCTCTAGATCATCTATTTTGATTCCATTAAATAGATATGTATCTGGGGATGTCTTTTTATCCTTATCAGTTGTTGCTCCAAATCCAAATATATTCGCATCTGGGAATGTTAACAATCTGAATTGAACTGCCATACTCCACTCGTAGTCCTTAGTTCTGTAAGAGTAATCTCTTTCATAAGCTACAGCCCACTCATAGTATCCAAACTCTTTTCCTACTTCTACTCCAAAACCATCAAATGTACTTCTTCCTCTTTCTTCTGGTTGTCCACTTAATTGATCATAGAATTTAACGTAAGCTTTCGTTCTCCAACCTTCACTCGGTTTTCCAACTTTTGCATGTAAACTAAACTCATGCTCTCTCTCTGTATCTTTCCATCCAGCTTTTGCTATGTCCGCTGCATAAGGTGATGTATAGTTAGATTTTTGGTTATATATGTATCCAACTCCTATTCTATTATAAGAATAGAACAGTCTTCCTTCTAACTCTTCTAAAGATTTTAAGTAATCTCCCGTTTCTTCATATCTCTTATCATTTCTTTGCATCATAAGAGATGTATGGAATCCTCTTTTATAATCTCCAAAATAGGTTCTGTCATCCACAATTCTATTTAAATTAAACGTTCTAACTCTAGAATTTTCTCTATCTTCTAAAACTTGTCTAATTCTATCTATCTCAACTTGTGATAGTTGATCTGGTGTCTTTTTGTATTCTGAAGCTGCGTATGAAACTAACTCTGCATCTGTAAATCTCTTATCCTTATAAGTATAAGCTAAATAAACTACATCTGAGTTATATCTATCTAAGTACTGGTTCCAAGCTCCTGCATTTTTATAATCTTCATAGCTAGCTTTATATAGATGCTCTACATCTCCACCAACTAAGTATGATGCTGAGTAAGTTTTATTTTTAGTATTGATTACTTTTAAACTATCTTCATCTCTTTCATCTTTTCCTTCGATATACTCTAAGTTTAACTTATTTTTACCAAAGTCATAAGTGTATCCATAGACATCCTCTCTAATTCTTTCTTCAGCGTCACTTACACCTTCTATATTCCAGATACTAGAGTCTATCCTACGATTTTTATAGTAGAAGTAGTTATTAGAATATCTGTAGTTAGCACCATAATTTTCAAATGTTAAATCATTATGGTTCTCTTTTTCTGTGTTGTAATCTGTAAATCTTTTATCCATACCATAATCTAATCCGAAACTATTTTCATCATCAATTAAGAACTCTAGCTTTTGATTTAAGATTTCGCCTTTTTTATTGTCATTACTTGCTCTTCTAACATCTTTATAGTCAACTGTGTAGATAGTTTGAGTGTTTCCTAAGTCAAATGTTAAAGTATCTGATACTTCATTTACATTCTCTTTATGGAACATTCTTCTATCGCTAGTCATCTTAGAGTCAGAATCGTAAGAGTAATCTTGATACATATACGTCAATCTATTATTTAAAGCTAAATCTGTAACTCTATCTCTGTTGTCACTATTATCAAACAGCGTCACATCATGAGCAAATCCAGCTCTAACTCTAGTTGATTTATCCTCTGTTGATAACTCTTTTGACTTTTCATCATCATAACCTTTGTCATACTGATCAAATCTAAGATTTCCGTATAACTCTAAATCTCCTAAAGTACCTAACGAAAGTTTTTCATTAGATAATCCAACTTCATAGAAATCTGATTCGTTTATGTAAACTCTATAAGCTTCCCTATCCCAAGGACTATCAAAATCAGAATATGTATAAATTCCTTCTCTATCCCAGATTTCCTCTTTAGTGTTACCACCAGCTACAGTAAGTTTATAGTTATCGTACATAAAATCTATGTATGCTCTATTCTCTGTAGTTTTATTATAAATTATATTTTCGTATCTATTATATTGAGTATCTCTATAATTTTTCGTTCTAGGATTTAAAACACTAGTTTTACTATTTCTATATAATGCTTTTTCTCTGAACGGATCACTTTGAAGATTTAGCTCATGTTCAAATTCACTATAATCATATCCAACTTTATAGAAGATATCTTTATATAGGTGATACTCTCCTAATGAAGTTTTCAACTCTTTACTATCATAGATATCATATTGTGAAATTGTCCAAGGAGTGTAATCAAACTCTATTCCATAGAATCCTTTTCTATTTAATTTACTGAAGTTAGGATCTCTTTCCCAAGAATTTAACTCTCTGAATTTATCTCCAGATTTATCATCGTAAGATATTGAAATCTTATTCTCTTTGTCGTTAAAATTGAACCCAAAGTTTTCAGCTCTTGATTGTAAATCTTTTTTAGTTGATCCAGGATCCATATCGTAAAGATAGTTATAATAAGCACCCATCGAATATCTTTCATTTTCTTTTTGAATTGAAATATCACTCGTTAAATCATAATCTGACGATGCACCATAATCCATATCATCTAGTTGCTCTGCAACAATAACACCATAAGCTTTTTTATCTGATACTAAATTTAACTTTGCCTTTAAAGTAATGTCATTATTACTTCCTAAATTAGTCAACTCTGTATCTAAGTTATAGAAGCCTAAGCTGCCACCCTTATCAGGTACACCATTAATATATTCCCAACCGTTATTGGTATTTTCTTTTCCACGGAAATAGTTATCTATTCCATCATCCATAGTTGAAATCATGTTATATGTTGAGTTTTGATAATTTAGATTCAAATATCCGTTTTCACTTGAATAGTTATGAGTATAATTTACATCCCATCTATTAAAGTTTCTTTCAACTTCATCCTCATCAGCTTTTTTATGTATTAGCCAGTCATTTATATTTAACTGTCCACTTCCATAACTACCTAAATCATACCAGTTTTCCATTCTTCCAATTAAAAGACCAATTCTATCTCCAAACTTTGGTGAAATTCCACCTTTAAATTTACTGTCTCTATCTCCCCATAGAACTCCTGATGTTATATACCAACCGTAGTCATCATCAGAACCCCAACTTGGGAATAAAGGCACTTCTGAACCTTGTCTTATATTAAATCTATACCATGGCAATGAAAATGGGATTATATCTGTATTTCCAATAAATAAATCTGTATTTCTAAAAGTTACCTGTTTATCAGGCTCTATTATGATTGTATCTGATTGTAAATGATATCCAACTTCTGAAGGGTTTCTTGTTTCAATAATCTTAGGATCAGTTGTAAACCAAGCGTTTCTTAAATAGGTTTTTCCATTTAAGTATTCGGTTTTATCTCCACCGAAATATATTCTATCATTTGGTTTCTCTGCTCCTGTAATCTGACCTACCTCTAGATATCCAAAACTTTTTCCAAAGCTTCCAGTATTTCCTTCGGTATCAAACTCTCCATTAGATGAATCTATCTTTAACTTTCCGGTCGGCTCATCGGCCTCTAAGAAAAATTCTCCAGGAACATAAGCTCTATTTCTTTCTCTATCTACTCTCACTTCAAAAGCTTTTAACTTTAAAGATCCATATCTAACATTTACTCCATCTGTCGAAGTCATTGTATTAGAGTTTAAATCTATTTCAACTTCATTTTGTGTATCTTCAGCTATCTCAGTTGCTGCTTTTAAACTTGTGATTGCAACAACCATTAAAGCCAAAATCAAATAGATTTTCCTTTTCATTAGCCCTCCCATTTTCCCATTTTATGTTAAGTTCAATTATACCATAAAACAAAAAAGGTTGCCAGTAGCAACCTTTTTATTTATTATTTTAATAAGAATTCAATTTTTCTAAAAGCTCTGATTTTTGTCTTAATCCAACGATTTGATCAACTTTAACTCCATCTTTAAACACGATCATTGTTGGGATACTTCTAATTCCGTAATCTCCAGCTAAATCTCCGCTTTCATCCACGTTTACTTTACATATTTTTGCAGTAGTTTCTCCTGAAAGCTCATCTAAAATTGGAGCTAACATTTTACAAGGCCCACACCAGTCAGCCCAAAAATCTACTAACACTATTCCTTTTGATTCTACTACTTCACTCTTGAAATTTGAATTATTTAAACTTAAAACTTTTCCCATTTTTTCCTCCTTGACATGGAAAATATCACTTTAAATGTATTTGTACTTTAACATACCTAACTATTTTTGTCAATTTTAATTTCCTACCTATTTATAGAACTGTTTTAAAAGATTTCCTTTTTTTTCTTTACCTTTTAAACCTTTTATTATTGTAATTCCTTTTTCAACATCTCCAATTAAAATTCCAGATATAAACTGAGAGTTTTTGAAGTTTAATTTTTTATAAATTAACTCCTCGTAAATTGTTTCTGAAATTGAATCCCCTGTTTCTAAAACTCCACCTGCTGAGAATATTTTTGTTCCCATTCCTTCAAAAGTAACCGGTTGAATTTTATCCTCATATTTTTCAATTATTCCTAGTGCATTTAAAGCTGCAATCTTACCTTGATCAGTAGAAACTTGCCAAAGTCCAATAACATTACCCTTATACTCTGCTACATCTCCACAAGCATATATATCTTGTTTTGAGGTTTGCATTTTTTCATCGACTACGATTCCTCTGTTTGTTTGAATCCCTGCCGCTTCTGCTAGTTCTTTATTTGGAACAATTCCCGAGCTTATAATCACAACTTCAGCCTCTACAAATTCACCATTATCTAAATACACTCCTTCAACTTTATCAGTCCCTTTAAATCTCTCTGCTTTTGAATTTTTATATAATTTTACATCACTTTTCTTTATACACAACTCAAATAGTTTTGATCCATCTTCATCTAACTGTCTTGGTAGAATTCTTTGCATCATCTCTATAACAGTAACTTCTAATCCTAGCTTTTGAAGCCCTCCTGCGGACTCAAGTCCTAAAACTCCACCACCTATAACAACAGCTTTTTTCTTTCCTATACAGTATTTTCTTATTTCATCGACATCATTTTTATCTCTAACAGTAAATATCCCTTTTAAATATGAATTTCCTATACTTGGAATCATCGCCTTTGCTCCTGTAGCTATAATTAATTTATCGTATTCTACTGAACCCAAAGACGTCATTAATATTTTATTATTAGAATCTACACTTTCTACATAAGTATTTAATCTAACTTCTATTTTTTTATCTTCATACCACTTTTCATTTTTAACTAAGAACTTCTCTCTTGCTATTCCCTCTCCTATCATCTCCGACAAAAGAGTTCTATAGTATGGATATTCATTTTCATTTGATAGTATAGTTACTTTTGCATCTGAACTTCTCTCTCTAATTGTTTTAGCTGCTGAAAGAGCTGCAATTCCACCACCGATTATAACTATTTTATCCTGTGTTTCAATTTTATTTATTTTTTCCTGGAGTGGCGATGGTATAAAGAACTCTTTTCCTACTCCACAAGCTGGACAAATTTCTGGTGCATCAATCTGATTGTAACTTTCTCCACAAACACTACAAGTCCATTTCATAAGTTTTTTATCTGGATTTAGATTTTCTACCTCTTCAGATACTTTCTTTTCTGGAAGAGTTTTTAAGAACATATGCTTTGCAAAATTTTGACCAAACTCGAAAGCAGAAGCTAAATCTTTTCTTGAAGCTCTAAAATTTATTTTCATTCCATCTATAACATTCATTCTAAGTTGATTTAATCTAGCTAAAATATTTGGAACAGCTTCTCCACTCCATCCATAACTTCCAAAAGCAGAAACATATTTCCCACCATGAACTATTGGATTTAAAGACGTTAAAAGATTCCAAATAACTGGAAGTGTATCTCCATTTATTGTGCAGCTTCCAAATATTATTCCATCAGCCCACTGAAACTCTCTTAATATTTCACCTTCTAATTTTCCAAAATTCTGAATATCTAAATCATAACTCTTTACATCTATTGTGCTATTATAATCTTTTATTCCTTTTTCAATCTCTTTTGCCAACTCTCTTGTATATCCATAAGCTGTAGCATAAGGGATTATTACACTTTTAAATTCATTCGGATTTTTTACTGTTGACCAATTTTTATATGTTTCTATAACCTTATCTATATCTACATCTAAAACCGGTCCATGTCCAGGTAAAATCATATCTATTTTCAAATCTTTTATCTTTTCCACACCTTCTAAAACATATTTTCTAAATGGTGAGAAAATACACATATAATAATATCTCAACGCAACCATATAATCTCTTTTTTTCTCTATTGGAAGTTTTGAAAGTAAGATATCTTCAAAGCTGTAGTGTGATCCAAAAGAATCACATGTAACTAAAACTTTATCCTCTTCTATATATGTATATATAGAATCTGGCCAATGTAAAAATGGCGCTGAGATAAACTTTAAAGTTTTATTTCCCAAAGAGAGTGTATCTCCATGTTCTACAACAATATGAGGGAAATCCTTATTCAAAATTCCTTTTAAAAACTCAATTGTATTTTTTGAACCAACAACTTTTGCATTCGGAGCCAAATCTAACAATTTCCCAACTGAACCTGAATGATCTGGCTCTGTATGGTTTAAAACTATATAATCAATCAGTTTTATATCCTCTAAGCACGTTTTAAGTCTTTCTAAAAACTCATCAAATTTTATCTCTTTCACTGTTTCAAAGACAGCAATTTTTTCGCTACCTTTTAATAAATAAGAGTTATAAGTTGTTCCAAACTGTGTTTCCATTATTACATCAAAAACTTTCAGATCAGGATTCAAAGACCCTATCCAATAGATATCATCTTTCAATTTAAAAGAGTTCATAATCCCACCTCGACTTTTTATTTGGCTTCTTTTTCTCTTTCAGCTTGTGATTTTGTAACATAATATGGTTCTAGTGTAAATAGATTATCCTCTTTTTCTACTGCTAGCTCAGCTAATAACGAAGCTCTCGAAACATTAAGTGATTTTTTTATAAAAATAGCTTTATCACCTAATCTATTTTTAATTAGCTCTTCATAAACTATCGCTCCATCCCCAACAAAAACTGTTTCTTCTTCTATAGAGTTTAAAATATTTTCTAACTCCTCTGCCATATATTCACCCTCTAAAAGGAATTCACCATTCTCTTTTCTATATACTCCTGCGAAGACTCTTTCCTTTCTAGCATCTAACATTGAAACTACTTTTTTATCTCCAGTATAAGTCTGAGCTAACAAATCTAGTTCATTTATTCCTGCAATAGATTTTTTCAAAGCATAAGCTAATCCTTTTGCCAATCCAACACCTATTCTTATTCCTGTAAACGAACCCGGTCCAGTACTTACTGCTATCTTATCTATATTTTTTTTATCTACACCTGTTAAATTAAATAGTGTATCTATCGTTGTCATCGTTATAGCTGAATGATTTTGCTTTACATTTAAAGTTATTTCACCAACTAGTCCTTTTTTATCATCATACAGAGCGACTGTCCCTATATTTGTAGATGTATCAATAGCTAAAATCAACATATTTTAACATCGCCTCCTCTTTTTCTTTATCACCAACATATTCTAAATTTACAGCTCTAACCTCTAAATCATCAACCTCTAATGCATATTCAAACTCTATTTTTATATATTTTTTAGGCAGTTCACTCTCGATTATATTTGCCCACTCTATTAGAGCAACTCCATCATTATTTATATAATCTTCATACCCTATCTCATATATCTCCTCTGGGCTACCAAGTCTATACACATCAAAATGATAAAGAGGTAATCTTCCATCTAAATACTCTAATACATAGTTAAAGGTTGGACTTTTTAAATTCTCCTCTATTCCTAATTCTTTTGCAAAATTTTTAGTAAATGTTGTTTTCCCTGTCCCTAAATCACCAATTAGTGCTACAACTGTATTTGGTGAAACATAATCTGCTAATTTTTTAGCTAAGGCATTAATCTCTTCAAATTTTAATATCTTTCTCACTAATTTTCACCTATCCTTGTATCTTATTAACTATATTTGTTGTAGATTTCCCTTCAACAAACCCTAAAATTCTAACTTCTCCACCATTTTTTTCAACAATCTTTGTCTCTGGTAAATCGTCCTTTGTATAATCTCCACCTTTTACATGAATTGATGGCTTTAACTCATCTAAAAGCTCACAAGGAGTATCTTCTTCAAAAATAACTGTATAATCTACAGCTTTCAAACCACATAACATTTCTGCTCTATCTAACTCTCCATTAATTGGTCTTGATTCACCTTTTAATCTTTTTACTGAAGCATCAGAGTTTACTCCTACAACTAAAATATCTCCTTGTCTTTTAGCTTCGTTTAGATAAGTTAAATGTCCTACATGTAAAATATCAAAGCATCCATTTGTAAAAACAACTTTTTTATTTTGCTTTTTTAAATCCTCTATCAACTGTGCTGCCATAGCTCTTTTTAAAATCATATCTCTCTCCTAACGTCATCATTTTTGTTTTTATTATACCATAATTTTTAAACTTATACACACCTGCTAGTTTTTTTTCTTATGACATGCTAAACTAAAGTGAGGTGATTTTTTTGAGAATTTTAGGTATCGATCCAGGAACAGCTATTGTTGGATATTCTATTGTGGATTATAAGGATAATAAGATTAATCTTATAAAATATGGATGTATTTTTACAGATAAAAATTTAGCTATGGAGGATAGACTTCTTCAAATTTTTGATGAGTTAGAGG
>DIXX01000031.1:0-18679 GCA_002428805.1 Cetobacterium sp. UBA6069 | reverse complement strand
GATTATAGATTTATATTCACCACAATTTATGGCTGTTGAAGAGCTTTTCTTCTTTAAAAATAATAAAACCGTTATCAGCGTTGGGCAAGCTAGAGGTGTTATTATTTTGGCTGGAAAAAGAAAGAATCTTCAAATTGAAAGTTATACTCCTTTACAAGTTAAAATGGGAATAACTGGATATGGAAAAGCTGATAAAAAACAGGTTCAATTGATGGTTCAAAAAATATTGAAGCTCGATGAGATTCCAAAACCTGATGATGCTGCTGACGCTATTGCTGTTGCTATAACTCATATTAATTCATTAACAAACTCTTTATACACACCAAAAGTTTCTCTAACCGCTCCTACTAAAATCGAAAAAGAGATTAAGAGCAATAGAATGACTGCAAAAGAGTTCAGAGAACTTCTATTAAAAAAATAAAAAAATTAGGTGCCAGAAATTTCTCTAGCACCTTTTTTAATAACTATTTTGAGTTGTATTTTTTCAATCCCAGCTCAATTATTTTTACAGCTTTTTCTAATCTATCTAAGTCTAGAGCATAAGATATTCTTACCTTATTCACTCCTAACTCCTCTCTTTGATAGAATCCTTTTGCTGGTGTCAACATAACAGTTGAGTTATCGTATGAAAACTCTCCTAATAACCACTTTGAAAACTCTGTTGCATCCTCTACTGGAAGTTCAACAATACAGTAAAAAGCTCCCTCTGGTTTATTTAGAACTACACCATCTATATTTTTTAATCCTTCATATAGGAAATCTCTTCTTTCCATATATTTTGCATTTACAGATTCATAATAAGCTTTATCCTTACATCTATATAACGCTTCTGCTCCAATCATATCTAAAGTTGAAATAGATAATCTTGATTGACAAAGTTTTAATATATACCCCATAAACTCTTTATTTTTATTTAAAATTGTTCCAACTCTAGCTCCACAAGTTGAGAATCTTTTTGATATCGAATCTATTAAAATTATTCTTTCTAGATTATCAGTGAATGTTCCACAGCTAACTGTATCTTTCCCATCATATATAAACTCTCTATAAACCTCATCACTTATTAAGAATAAATTTTTCTCCTTAGAGATTTCATTTAACATAAGTAGCTCATCTTTTGAATAAACTGAACCAGTTGGGTTTCCAGGGTTTGAAAACATTATCGCTTTTGTTTTTTCTGTCACTAAGCTTTCAATAACCTCTTTTTTAGGTAATTTAAAATTATCCTCAAATTTAGTTGGTATTCCTACAACTTTTATCCCTAGCATTGCAAAGAAGCTGTTGTAATTTGCATAGTATGGTTCTGGAATTAAAACCTCTTGTCCTGCATCAAAAAGTGTCATCAACGTAAACAGTAATGCTTCACTTCCTCCTGCTGTTATTAAGATTTCATCGTTAGAATAATCCATGCCTAAATTTTTGTAATATGCTCTTACTGAATCTAATAACTCTTTTCTTCCTGAAGAATCTGAATAAGCTATTGTTTCTTCTTTAAAATTCTCTATCGCTTCAAAAAACTCTTTTGGAGTTTCTAAATCTGGTTGTCCTATATTTAAATGTATAATATCTATGCCAGCTTCTTTAGCTTTTTTTGAATACGGTATTAACTCTCTCACCGGAGAAGTTTTTAAATTTTGTATATTTCTTGAAAACATCTGTTACTCCTAAATAAACTTTTTTATAATATTATACCAATCTATAATCTCTATGTGAAGTTTTTTTTTGATTGAACTGTGTTCTAAACTCTGATATAATTTCATCAATAACTATTCTTTAAGGGAGAATTTAAATGAAGCTAAATTTCAAATCATTTTTCTTAACACTAGGGATTTTTTATGTTTTAATTGGGGCTCTTGGAATAAGTAATATGGGATTTTTCAATAAAAATATCGAGTATATTTTAAGTACGATTTTATTTTTAAATGGAGCTTACCATATTTTCTATTCAACAAGCAATAGAAAAAGTCCATATTTCCATTGGGGACTTGTTTTAGCTGAAGGAGTTATTGAACTCATATCTGTCGCAATTATTCTTTTAAATACCTTTACTAGCCAACTCTTTTTTACGAGTTACATAGGGATTCTTCTTTGCCTAAAAGGTTTAATTTTAGTTTTAGGAAGAGATAATAAATTTACTTCTTGGGAAAAAACAAAAGCCAAGGTTAGAGTTTTAGTCATTGTAAAGGGACTTTTACACTTCCTTTTTGGATCTTTAATCCTTATTTTACCTCTGCTTGCTGATAAAGCTGTTTATGTAGTTTTCGGATGGTATATTCTATTTTTAGGGATTCACTTCTTAACCGAGGAGTATATGAGTAACAAAAAAAGTGATGAAATATAAATCATCACTTTTTTATTTTATTAAATATTTTTGAAATAGGTATCTGTGATTTTTCATACTCATTCAACCCTAACTTCCATAGCAATCCTGAATAAACAACTGTATATAATCCAGTTTTAATTACAAATTTTAAATAACTTATCTCTTTTAAATATCTATTTAAAACTATACCAAAAGCCATAGCTATTACTATTGGAAATGACATTTTCAATATATTTTTCCAAAAATTAACTATATCAAGTCCAACAATCACTTTATAATATATATTCATTATTATTATTTGTCCAAGTATAAATGATATACCTGTTGCTATAGCACACCCTATTGCTCCATATTTTTTTACTAAAAAAATACTCATTCCCAAATTTAAAAAAGCTATTACTAAATATACAACAGACCTAAATTGATGCATATTCTTAGCTTGCATTATACTAACGCCTATACTTTGAATTAAAGGAACTGTCAAAGGAATCATTATCCAAAGCGCTATTCGATAAGCCTCAATATAATCTTTCCCTACCCAAAGAGTTATAAAATCTTTTCCAAAAAGAATAAAACCTGAAGAGATTAATCCTAAAAGGATGTATTGTAACCTTCCAACCTTTAAAAATAAATCATCTATCTCATCATGTTTTCCTTCTACAATCAACCTATTTATTCTTGGGAATAAAACTCCAGCTATAGCTGAAGCAAACCCTGTATAAAGAGTGTTAAAAATAGCTCCGATAGAATATACAGCCACACCAGTTACTCCTATATATCTTCCTATTATAACTCTATCAGTTCCCCAATATATTTGATCTATAAGTACATTTAGAAATATAAAAAACGAATATGTAAATATCTCTTTTAAAATACTAGAATCGAACTTTGAAAACTTTATCCTCATTCCCAATTTAATTGCATAAAGTATATCAAAAAAATAAGAAGTTAACGCAAAAAAAAGTGTTGATAGTGTTACACTGATCAATCCAAACCCATTTATCATAAGAATTGCTCCTACAATTGGATTTAACATCATTGTCAATAACTTTATTCCTCTTTGATATATAAATTTTTCTCTAGAAGTTATATTTGTTGAGAATATACTTAAGGGAAATGATAAAACTACATTTAAAGATAAAATTATAAAAACCATCTTTGTTTTATTTAGCTCTTCTACTGCAAACCTTTCTCCAAAGAATGTTTCAATATTAAAATAGATATAGCTTCCAATTCCAATTGCCAAAATCATTAAAATAGAAAAAATTAATAAAAACATTCCGTTTAAAGATTTTTCCTCTTCTAATTTTCCCTCGGCTCTATATCTAACAGTGTATCTAAGCATTGTATTTCCAAGTCCTAAATTTAAGATTGATATATACCCCATTATAGATTGAACTAAAGAGTTTATTCCATAATCAGCTGGCCCTAGATATTTCATATATAGTGGTGTATAGATTATCTGAATTAAAGAGCTCATTACTATTGTTAACATTGATAAAGCTGTTCCTATTTTCAGTTCACTTTTTCCCATAGCATTACCTATATTGATAAAAATTCATCTAGCTTTAAGAAATGTTTCTCTCCATCTTCTGATGCTTTCATTAGTACTTCATCTGAAAGTGCTAAATTCTCTTTATACTTTTCATAGTTTAGATTTTTCAAATTATCTAACGATGCAAAATTACCTTTAAATTCTAAATCCTCTAAAACATTCGTCATTTTTTTACTATATGTTATTGGAAACACAGGTTTTTTGAATACAAACCCTAATATCATTGCATGGAATCTTGTTGCAACTACACTTTCAGCTTTATTAACTACATCTAAAGCCTCATTTACATCACCTTTATAAAAATATTTTGTAATATGTTTATGTTGCTCATTCGGTATCATGTTAAGTAACTTACTTATAGCTTCCTCATCCCTTTCACTTTCACAGAAAGACATAAATTTAACTTTTTTTCCTGATTTTATTATATCTAGTGTTAAAGTTTTTAATCTGTTAAAATATTCAGATTCTATTCCTGTGAATCCAGGTCTTCCAGACGGTAAAACTATTGAGAATAAAACATAGTTTTCTGTTTCTACTGGCTCTAACTTTAAACTAAAAACAATATCATTTCCATATCTAACATTTTCTAAATCTTCAAAAAGTTCATACGAATATCTTTCTCTAAAGCAGACATCTTTACAACTTTTGAAAAATTCATGATACATATCTCTAAACCCTTCATTTTTATATGGACCAAAATTAGCTCCTAAAACAAAATAGTTCTTTCCAAAATCTAAATTTCTTTCTCTTACTTTAAAATCCTCTTCTGAGTAATCATTCTCTATAAATATAGATCCTCCTATATTTACTACACCATCTAACTCTCTTGCTTTCAAATCTTCTAATATGTTTGGAACTCCAAATTTTCTTCCTAAACGGAATAGAATTTTCTTAGCAAAAGTATCGTTATAAAGTATATTTAAATTTTCTGTATCAACACCTCTCAATTTCTCGTACTCTGGTGTCGCATAAAGATAAAATGATGTATCTTTATATCTTTCACAAAGCATTTTTATGAAAAGGTCATCACCTAAATTCAGTTGTGCGTATGCCTTTATTAATATTTTTTTCACTTTCCCTCACCCTATTTTCTTGTTAGTATCTTTTTATACTTTTTTAATCCCATCATTTTCAATCTAAATATTCTAAAATAATAGCAAAGTTTTATTTCAAAAGTTTTTAACTCTTCAAATCTATCTATCTCTTCTTTTATTTTTGAGTAAAACTTTTTCCATCCTTCAACTTTATTTTCACTCAATCTTTGTAAAACATCAAAAGGATATATTATACCATGATACTTAAAACATTCTCTAACTTTATCTATATTCTTCTCGTATACTCCATTTTGCTTATAAAAAGCTATAAGCTCATCTATAACTAAATATATATCTGTTCTATTTTTATAGTTATTCGATACAGAAGCACTATTCATAAAATAATTATAATACGGTTTATCAATAGAAACAACTTTTTTACTGAAGAAAAAACACATAAAGTTAAAAAACATATCTTCACCGGTATAAATATCTAGTAAAAACTGAATATTATTTTTTTCAATTATCTCTTTTCTATAGATTTTATTACAAGGTGACGAGAACCACTCTGTTGTCGAGTCTATATAATCATCTTTACTCATTCTCTTAGGAATTTCAACTTTAGATAAAAGTTTTTTGTTTTCATCTAGTTTTTTAAATCCACAAATTACAATATCTGCAGTTTCTTTTTCCGCTAACGCTACCATCTCTTCATACATATTTTCGTCTACCCAATCATCGGAATCTAGAAATGCAACGTATTTTCCTTTTACTAAAGAAAGTCCAAAATTCCTAGCTGCACTACAGCCACTATTTTTTACTTTTTTATAAATTATATTACTGTTTTTCTTAGTTAACTCCTCACAAATTTCTGAGGTTTTATCTTTCGAACCATCATCAACTATAACTATTTCAATATCTTTTAATGTTTGATTTAAAATAGAATCTATACATCTTTTAATATAATTTTCTACATTATAAGCTGGGATTATAACACTTAGCATCTCTTTTTTTCCTCCTCAGAATTTATATCCATAAAAAATAAAAAGGGTGGACATAAGACCACCCATTATAGTTATTTTGTTCCAAATATTCTGTCTCCACAGTCTCCTAACCCTGGATATATGTATCCGTTCGAGTCTAAACCTTGGTCTATTTTAGCTGTATATATAGATACATCTGGATGTGTTTGTAAAACTTTTGCTATTCCTTCTGGAGCAGCTACTAAACACATAAACACTATATTTTTAACTCCAGATTTTTTTAAATAATCAATTGCGTATATAGCCGATCCTCCTGTTGCTAACATCGGATCTACTAATATAACTTGTTTATTTTGTACATCTACAGGAAGCTTACAGTAATAGTATACTGGTTCTAAAGTTTCTTCATCTCTATAAACTCCTATGTGTCCTATTTTTGCTGTAGGAATTAACGAAACAATTCCATCTACCATTCCTAAACCTGCTCTTAAAATAGGTACAACTGCAATATTAGTTCCTAATGTATAACCAACTGTTTTCATTAGAGGAGTTTGAACTTCAATCTCTTCTAAAACTAAGTTCTTTGTTACCTCATAAGTCATTAATTTTGAGATTTCATTCAGATTCTCTCTAAAAGATTTTGTATCTGTTTCTTTATTTCTTAATATTGTCAATTTGTGTTGTATTAGCGGATGATTTATCTCTATTACAGCCATTTTAACCTCCCTGTATATTATACTTTAAAAAAAAACAGGACATAGTCCCGTTTTTCTATTTATTACTTCTTTAATCCAAACTTCTTGTTGAATTGCTCTACTCTTCCAGCAGCGTCTACGAACTTAGCTTTTCCAGTGTAGAATGGGTGGCAGTTAGCACATACAGCTATTTTAAGCTCTGCGTCCTTTGCGTTCATTGTTGATCTTGTTTCAAACTTGTTTCCACAAGTACAGTCAACAGTAAGTAATTTGTAATCAGGATGAATTCCTTTTCTCATTATTGTCACCTTCCTAAAATCTTTCTATTTATCGTAAAGATTTTATCATAATTTTTTAAGTTTTGCAACATTTTTTTGACCTCCAGATAAAGTTTTTTATTTTTAGAATTTTTATGATAAAATATAATTAAAAAAAAATAAAGGAGAGTCATGGCTACAAAATATTATGCTTTTATTATAGATAAAGAAAACTATTCTGCTATTGTTACTTCTTGGCCAGAGTGTCAACAACTAACAAAAGGTAAGAAAGCAAGGTACAAATCTTTTAAGACAGAAAAAGAAGCGAAAGAGTGGCTTAGTGGTGGGGGAATCTACGAAGATAAAAAACAAAAAATAAAAGAAGCAAAAGAAAAACTTACCCCTGGAATCTATTTCGATGCTGGAACTGGTAGAGGGATAGGAGTAGAGGTTCGAGTAACTGACTTGAAAGGAAAATCTCTTCTTGACGATATCATGCCAGAACATATGATAAATGAGTTTGGAAATTACCTAGCACCTGAGGGAAGTACTAATAACTATGGAGAACTTATTGGAATATATCTGGCTATTGATATCGCTATCAGAAAAAATAATTTAAAAATTTTTGGAGATAGTAAATTAATTATTGATTATTGGTCTAAAGGGCATTATAATAAATCGACATTGAATGAAAAGACAGTAAATCTTATAAAAAAAACCGCTGCAAGAAGAGAACAATTCGAAAATATCGGTGGAACGATAGAGCATGTTTCTGGTGATATTAATCCTGCAGATTTAGGTTTTCATAAATAACAAGGAGGATTTAATGGAGTTTGAACTATTTGATAAGTTACATCTTTTTTATCTTTTGGGATATTCATTAGTTTTTATTTTTCTTTACTATGGGATTAAGTATAATCCAGAACCTAAAAAAATTATGAGGGTACTCTCTTTAATTATTTTAATGATAAAGTGTGGTGAGCTCTTTATTAGATACAAATTAATCGGAGAAGCTTGGTACTCACTACTTCCCCTACATCTTTGTAATATAACCCTTATCTTTGCTATTTTAGGTAGCACTCTAAGATTTGCTCCGTTTTTATACGCATCATTTTTTTGGTCAATCGGAGCTATATTTGCTTTACTAACACCTGAGGTTAGAGAAACTTTTCCTCATTTTTTCAACATTAGCTTTTTCTCAACACATTGCTATATAATTTTTGCAGCTATTGTTGAATATAAAATTTTCAAATTAAGACCTTCTTTAGAATCTTGGACAGGTTCATTTCTTGGAATAAATATTATTATGGCTGGTGTTTTCTTTATAAATAGTGTTCTTGGAACTAATTATTTATACATAAATAGAAAACCAACTTTCCAATCACCTCTTAACTATTTTGGTGAATGGCCTTACTATATAATTGTCGTTGAGTTTGCGTATATTATCCTAACTCTATCGATGTTGTTCCTATTCAAAAGAAGAGATTCTAAAATAAAAGTAAACAGGTAAGATTATACCTGTTTACTTTTTTAAATTATAACTAAAATATCTTTCAACTCTTTTAACTTTTCTAGGGTATCGTTTGAAACTTTAACTCTATAAGTTACTCTCTCATTAAAATCCTTATTTAACAACTCATCATTCCCATTTATTAGTAAAGTTTCAACTTCATTTATTTTTTCATAAGAAAAGTCTAACAAACATTCATAACGTTCAATAAATTCGGCTATTTCACCCTCTATAACCGCTAGTTTTGCTGTCTTAGCGTAGTTTCTTACAAGTCCACCTGCTCCAAGTTTGATTCCTCCAAAATATCTCGTTGCTACAACTGCAACATTATTTACATCCATATAAGTGAGAATCTCTCCCATAGGCTTTCCAGCTGTCCCACTCGGTTCTCCATCATCATCTGCTTTAAAGTACTCTTGTCCATTATCTATTACTCTATAGACAGTACAGTTATGAGTAGCATCTGGATGCATCTCTCTTATCATGCTTATAAAATCTTCCGCTTCCTCTTTTGTTGAAATTGGTTTTGCATATCCTATGAACTTTGATTTTCTCTCTTCAAACTCTATTCTCACTGCTTTTTTTATACTTTTCATTTTAACTCCTAATTATTAAATCTATTACTCCAATTATAAAATTATATATTGGAGACATTATTTTACTCAAAATACCAAAATAACTAAGACCTAATATTATTAGAATCCCATAGGTATCTATCGTAAATATCCTTATTCTATTTTCATCATTTAAAAATGAGGCTATAACTCTTGAGCCATCTAGTGGTGGAATTGGTAGTAAATTAAATGTCCCTAACGCCATATTTATAATGATAAAATACACTGATAAATCATTAAACGGTATAATATTAAATCTTATTAAAAGAGCTCCAATTATCATAAGTGAATAGTTTGTTAAAACGCCAGCTATAGCCACTAAAAATTCACCAACTCTTCCATTTCTAAGTGCAAAATAGTTAACTGGAACTGGCTTTGCCCATCCAAATATAAAACCACTTCCACTTAAAAGCATAACAATAGGTACCAATGCTCCAATTGGATCTAAATGTTTCAAAGGGTTTAGTGATAATCTCCCTGAATGTTTAGCTGTTTTATCTCCACAAAAAAGTGCCATATAGCCATGGGCTAATTCATGTAACACCAAAGAAAATAGTAAAATTATAACTTTAAATACAAACATTTTTATCACCTCACAAATAGATTAACACATCTACAATTCGAAAGTCAAATATGGAATCTCATTTAATATGCCAATTATCTTTATCAAAACTAAATAACTTATATTCAAAATTGGCATTGTTAAAAACTCTAAATAAAGATTCGATAAGAATAGAGTTAAAAAACTTATCACTATAAATACCGATGCAATCGGTATTAAAATAACATTACTAAAAAATGAAAATATCGGTATATTTTTGAAAAAGATATAAAATATAGGTGTCATACAAAGTTGAATAGTTAAACTTAAAGTTATTGTATTGCATATCGTATTTATAAATTCTGTTCTAAATTTTTTTACTTTTGGAATTTTCTCATAAATAAAAACTATTGAAAAAACAGCCACATAAGACATCCAAAACGAAACCGTATAAATCCAGGCTGGATATACTAACAAAGATATTATAAAAGCTACAAAAAAAGATTTTTTCACATCTGCTTTTTCATATAAAATATTGCTTAAAATATATATACTTCCCATTATATACGCACGAAATACTGATGGCGATTTTCCTATTCCAAAAACATATAGAGTCAAAACTAAAAGCGTTAAAATATATCGCTCTCTTTTTGAAATTTTTAACTTCAACAACATATATGTTATTCCCGAAATAATAACACCTATATGTAAACCAGATATCACTAATATATGAGCTGTTCCTGTATATCTAAACATATCTTTCAATTCATCATCTAAAAGATATCCCTCTCCTAAAAGTGTTGCTTTTAAAAAAACTAATAATCCTATAGAGTAATCTTTCGTCATTCTTTCTATTCTATTTCTAAAAAAAACTCTTAATCTATTATCTTTACTTTGTACCTCTTCAGCTTTCAAATAGTATGTTGTTCCCCATTTAGATATCTTTATTTTTGTTATTTCACCTAAAATAATTTTCTCTCCATCTTCAACTCTATCCACTGAAAAATATATATTTGGTATTGAATATTTATTGTTTATAGTTTCGACTTTTCCTCGACCTGCATCAACTCGTCCTACTATTTGAACTATGTCTCCAACCTCAACCCTCTCTCTAAAAGTTATATAGTTTAACCTTAAAAAGAAAATTGAGGCAAAAACTAATATTATCGCCCCAATCTCTATTCGTTTCAATCTGCCTCCTAATTTTTACTCACTATACTTAAAATAAAATATATATGAGATTACAAAGGATACTGCTGAAAATATTGCTGCTGAGTAAATCCCAAACTTTGTTACCTCTCCACTTCCTCCTAAAACTAACATCAATGGTAATATCACTATCGATACTAAAAATGCCATCTTTAAAAAGAACCCTTGAATTCCAAAGCAAACTCCCTCAATTCTATTATTAATTCTTTTGCTGATTTTTTCACTTATATCACTCATCATCGCTGGTGGAAAAATAAATGCCGCTCCTGAGATTGGGATTCCTAGCAGTCCAAATATTAAAAATCCATATTTTACTGGAATCACTTTTCCAAGAAGAGATAACCCTATTGTTAAAATTGTCAAAGCAACCAAGGAAGCTAACATAATTTTTCTATAACCAAATTTTCTTGAAAGTTTATTAACCGGATAGAAAAATATAGCTGATGCTCCAAATAGCAGTGCTGAAGCTATTGTTATGGTTTCCTTTCCATAACCCATTATATCTTCTACATAGTAGTTCATCATAGCTCTAAGAGAGTTAAATCCTACAAAGAAGAAAAGCAATCCTAAAAGATAATATCTGAAATCTTTATCTTTTATAACCTCTTTTAAAATTTCTTTTATGGCTCCTACATTTTCTGCTGGCCTAGAGTATTTTTTTTCAGGTACCAAAAATACAGTTACAAATAATCCTAAAACACATAATATACTAAGAGATATTACCATCCCTCTAATTCCAACTAAAGTATCCCCTTTTCCAAAATACTTTATTAAAATTCCAGGTAATATCATAGCAATTGCACTATATAAAAGTCTAAATACTGATTGCCATGTTGAAAGATTTAATCTCTCCTCTGAGTTTTCACCTATTTCTGGAATAAGTGCATTATATGGTGCTCCTACTATTGTATAAAAGGTAAAAAATAACGATCCTACCATAGCTAAATATATGAATGTTGATTTTTCATTCCCAATTGGCGGATAGAAAAATGCTACCGTTGCAAGACCTAAAGGGATTGCTCCTGCAGCTATAAACGGTATTCTTCTTCCCCATCTACTGCTGAACTTATCCGATATGTATCCAACTACAGGATCTGATATCATATCTACAACTCTTGATATCGCTAAGGCTAACGAAATCAATACTGGTGTTAAAAATGGTTTTAAACCTGAATTTTCAGGTGGTAAATAAAAGTATAGTATCCATTGAGCAAATATTTGATCTACTATTGCATAACTAACTCCTACTCCATAAAATATCTGTGTTGATAATGGTATTCTCGGTTTCAATTTTTTTCCTCCTCTATTAACTTTATCAAGTAATCTTTTGTATTAAAATCTGGGTTATGCAAAACAACTTCTAAAAGCTTTTCTAAAATTGATTTTATTTTTTTCCCGTCACTTATCCCTTTAGAGATAATATCTTTTCCTGAAATTGCTAAATCTTTTAAAAATATTGGTTCATTTTTTTCTAAAATATCTTTTAATAATATCTCTATATTGGAAACTTCTCTCTCTAATTTTTCTAATACTAAGATATCTTTAAAATCCTCTAATCCGATTAGAGATATCATTTTTTTTATACCATATTTATCCTCTATTTTTTTTAAATTCTCTTTTTGATTTATTATATTTAAAATAGTTTTTTTACTTTTATTATCTAATTTTAATTTAGATAGCTCATCTTTAGAATTAAAAAATATAACACTTAAATTTAAATTTAAACTCTCTATTTTTTTTATTTTATCTATAACTTCATCTAATTGCATTTTCTTTTTAGTTTCTGGAAAAAGCTCTTCAAAAATTCCAAACTTATTTAATAATTGAAACGATTTACCTCTATTTTTACTTTTCAGCATCTTAAAAATCTCATCTTGAACTCTTTCAATAGAGATTCTTTTAATCTCTCTTTTATTTTGAATAATAGCTTCTTCAACACTTTTTAAAATATTTAATTCTTTATCTCCAGCTATTCTAATCCCTCTCAAGATTCTGAGTGGATCCTCTTTTATTCTTTCACTTCCCTCTCCTACAAACCTTAAAACTCTATTTTCTATATCTTCTATCGCTTCTATTGAAGGATAAATAAGATTTTCTCCATCATAGGCAATAGCATTTACTGTAAAATCTCTTCTTTTTAAATCTTCATATATATCACTTACAAACTCTACATCTACTATATTTCTACTCTCTGTGAAGCCTACCTCTTTACGTAACTTTGCTATTTCGTAGCTCTTTCCTCTATAGATAATTTGAATAATACCAAAAGCTTTTCCAATCTCTTTTGGAGAACAATCTTGAAATATAACTTTTAATTTTTCATAATCAATATTTGTACAAAAATCACAATCCTTAGGTTCTATTCCTAATAAATAATCTCGAACATATCCACCAACAATATAACCTTTACCAAATTTATTTAGCTGATTTAGAATCCACTTCAAATCCTCTGTTAATTTTATTTTATTTCTCATCGAATAAACCTACCTTATTATTATAGGTATTTTTCTGTCTTCATAAGGATTAACTATAGAATATATTTTACTTCCAACTTCGTTCATCTCTAAAAACTTCAAATCATCTTCACTAAGTATCCTTTGAATATTTTTAAGTGTTGTCAGAACTTCGCCCTCTTTCTCTTTCAAATTCTTTAAGTAACTTTGTCCCTCTTTTGTAAAACCTAAGATTCTAACGTACGGAACTCTTTTTTTCACAATATCTATATCCTCTTTTTTTATCCCTAGTAGAATATGAATAAGTATTCTTTGAGTTCTTCCTATAGTAAATCTTTTACTTCCAATCTCTTTAAAAAAATCTTCAAAAGTTGAAGATTTAAAAGCTGCTGAATACAATCTATTTTCATAACCATCTTCCATATCTTGAATATCCTTCAAATTATCTTTCTCTAGTAAAATTTTATGTCTAATAAAAGGATAGAAATCTTTTAATCTTGCAAACCTATTCTCTTCTAAAGCTGCATTTAAAACTTCATATGTTGAAGTTGGAACTACCTCTTTTATCTCTTCACCTAGCTCTAACTTTCTTCTAATCCCTGTTGCACTAGAGATTCCATCCTCTACTCCTTCTGAGTAGTAACCACTTTTTTCTCTTTTTATTGCCACAGGTTCAATCCTACTTTTCCAAAACTTTAAAGCTTTTATATATTCAACTCCTAGTATATCATTAGAGTTTAACTCTTCACCTGCTTTTAACTTTTTCAAACTTTTTGAATATGCTGTTGGATATGAACATCCCTCTTTCAACTGCTTTTTTAATTCATCTTTAAACTCGTCTAACTCCTCTAAATCTGCTCTTTCTTTTAAACTTTGAATATCTCCACTCTCAGAACCGAAAACTATCTTTTCTACTCCCATTAAATCTAGCAGCCCAACCGCTCCTCTAGAAAATATCTCTGCACTTTGTGTTGAATAAAATATAGGTAACTCTACTACTATATCCACTCCATTTTTTAAAGCTAATTCTGCTCGATCCCATCTATTTATTAATGCTGGTTCACCTCTTTGTACATAGTCACCACTCATAACAGCTATAACTAAATCTCCGTGCTCCTTAGCTTTAGAGCAGTGATACTTATGTCCATTATGAAAAGGGTTATACTCTACTACTATTCCTACTGCTTTTTTCATCTAACACCTCAAATTATTATTTACTATATTATATGAAATTTTGATAATTTATCCGAGAAAAATTTACATTTTTTTAATTATAGTTTATAATATTGATTATCTAAAATTTTATTAGGCGGTGATTACATGCTTTTAGCTGTAGATATTGGAAACACTCATATTGTTACTGGATTACTTGATCCGAACGGAGAGGTATTACTTACTTTTAGAGTGTCTTCAAATGAAAAATTAACTGAGGATGAATATTTTTCATACTTAAAAAATATATGTGATTTCAATGAAATTGAAATTAAAAAATTAAATGGAATTGTTATCTCTTCTGTTGTTCCAAATCTTATTGGAATCTTCCAATTCTTAGGAAGGAAATATTTTAATATAGAACCTATGGTTATTGACTTAAATTTAAATCTACCATTTACGTTCTCTGAGGATCTTCAAATAAATGGTTTTGGAGCGGATAGAATAATTGATATTGCACAAGCTGTTATTGATTATCCTGATAAAAACCTTGTCATTTTTGATTTAGGAACTGCAACTACCTATGAAGTTTTAAAAGATGGAGTTTATATCGGTGGAGGAATTTTACCTGGAATAGAGATGTCTATAAATGCTCTATTTGGAAATACTGCTAAGCTTCCAAAGGTTAAATTTAGCACTCCTGAAAGCGTTCTTGGTAAAAATACTGCTGAACAAATTCAAGCTGGAATATTCTATGGATATGCTGGTCAGTTAAAAAATATAATTCAAGAAATCAAAAAAATAGTTCCTGATCCATATATTATTGCAACAGGTGGACTTGGAAAGATTTTATTTGCTGAGATTCAAGAGATTGATGAGTACTGTCCTGATCTTAGTATAAAAGGACTTCACACTCTTTATAATATGAACAAATAATTGAAGGGGGACTTTTATGAAATTATGGGTTTTGCTTTTTTTAACTAGTTTTCAATTTTCTTTTTCTAAAGAACTACTTATTAGTGGAGCAGCTTCTTTAAAAGAATATTTGGAAAAAAATATCAGCGAGTATAAAAAAATAGAACCTAACTGTAATATCAGTTTAAATTTAGGAGGCTCTGGTACACTTAAAAAGCAGCTCGAAAGAGGAGGCGATGTTGATATCATCTTTTTAGCTGACAGAGGCTATATGATAGATTTAAAAAAGAATAAATACATTGAAGATGAAGAGGTTATCCTAGAAAACTCTTTGGCTTTAATAAAAAATAAAAAAGTGACTTCTAAAAATGGGGTTTTAGCTATTGGAGACCCTAAATTTGTTCCAGCTGGAACTTATGCAACTGAAGTCTTTAATAAATTAAAACCAGAGAACTACTCTTTTGTTTATGCTAAAGATGTTCGAAGTGTTTTGACCTATGTTGAACTCGGAGAGGTTGATTTTGGAGTCGTTTATCTGACTGATACTAAACTACTTAAAAATTCAGAAATTGTAGAAATTTTCGATAGAACTCTTCACTCTCCAATCCAGTATTCAATTGGAATATCTGAAAGTTCTAAAAATAAAGTTGAAGCTAGAAAGTTTATTCAGTTTCTAAAAGGAAAAGATTGGGAATGATTCATGCATTAAAACTTTCCCTTTCGATAGTTACAGTAGCTATATTGTTCAATCTTTTTTTTAGTATTTCGCTTTATTTTATCTTTGAAAAAAAAAGAAGATTAAAAAAATTAGTTGAATTTTTACTTACTCTTCCAATTTTTTTACCTCCATCTGTTATTGGTTATATGCTAATTATGGGATTGGGTATAAATAGTTTTATTGGAAAGTTATTCTTCAAATATTTAAACTTTAGATTTATTTTTTCTTTTCAGGGAGCGTGTCTAGCTGCAATAATCGTTTCTCTCCCTATTTTATACCAAGGAATCAAAGTAGCCTTTGAGACTATTGACAAAGCCTATATTGAAACTGCTCAATGTCTTGGAGTCTCTAAATTAAACATGATTAAATATGTTTATCTACCTCTTGGATATAGAAAGATTTTATCAGCTATTATTCTGAGTATGGGAAGAGCTTTTGGAGAGTTTGGAGCGACTATTTTAATAGCTGGAAATATTCCTGGTAAAACTGCAACTCTTCCTTTAGCTTTATATTCTGCTATAGAGTCTGGAGACTATCTTACAGCTAACCAGATTTTAGTTGTTCTTTTAATCTTCAGTGGAATTTTTTTATCGCTATACATATTGGTAACAAAAAAAGAGAGTTAAAAAACTCTCTTTCTATATTAACTATACAGTTGTGATCTCTTTTTCTTTTAAAGCTAAAAGCTCATCAATTGTTTTGATTGTTGCATCTGTTATCTTTTGAACGTCATCTTCAAATCTCTTTAAATCGTCCTCAGTTATTTCTCCCTCTTTTTCTAATTTTCTTAGAGAGTTATTCATATCTTTTCTAACATTTCTAGCTGCAACTTTTCCATTTTCAGCTTCTGATTTAGCGAACTTTACGTACTCTTTTCTTCTATCAGCTGTTAACTCAGGAATCATAAGTCTGATTACTTTTCCATCGTTGTTTGGAGTTAATCCTAAGTTTGAAATCATTATAGCCTTTTCAATTAAAGGTATAACTGACTTATCCCAAGGATCGATTACTAGCATTCTAGCTTCTGGAGCTGATACTGATCCAACTTGGTTTAATGGCATTAAAGATCCGTATTGCTCTACTTTTATACCATCTAACATAGAAACAGATGCTCTTCCTGCTCTTATTGAAGCAAACTTGTGCTTAGTTGACTCTATTGCTTTAGTCATTTTTTCTTTACATTCATTAATTACTACTTGTGCGCTCATTTTTTCCTCCTAAAATTATCCATTTACTACAGTTGTTCCGATTTTTTCACCTAAAACAACTTTTTTAATGTTTCCTTCTGTTAATGAATCAAATACAACGATTGGTAATTGATTTTCTCTACATAATGAGATTGCTGTTGCATCCATTACTTTTAAATCTTTATTTAAAACCTCAGTGTAAGTTACATCTACGTATTTTACTGCATCTGCAAACTTCACAGGATCTTTATCATATATTCCATCAACTTTTGTTGCTTTTATAACAACATCAGCATTGATTTCGATAGCTCTTAAAGCTGCAGCTGTATCTGTTGTGAAGTATGGATTTCCAGTTCCTCCACCAAAGATTACTACTCTACCTTTTTCCAAGTGTCTTTGAGCTTTTCTTTTTATAAACGGCTCTGCTACTTTTGGAATTTCAATTGCCGTTTGTACTCTTGTAGGTACTCCTAATGATTCAATTGCATTTTGAAGAGCCAGCGAGTTTATAACTGTTGCTAACATTCCCATGTGGTCTCCAGTTACTCTATCGATACCTTGTTCAGTTCCAGATAATCCTCTAAAGATATTTCCTCCACCGATTACTATTCCTACTTCTACTCCTAAATCAGCTATCTCTTTTATTTGTCTAGCATATGAAGTGATTGTTTCAGATGAGATTCCAAACTCTTGGTCTCCCATTAAAGCTTCTCCACTTAATTTTAATAGAATTCTATTATAAACTGGCTTCATCTTAAAACTCTCCTCTATTATCTTTTATTTAGCTTAAAAAAAGGGGGTGCTAAGTCGCACCCCTATAATTTTTGTTGTATTACGCGTTAAGTTGAGCTGCAACTTCTGCTGCGAAGTCTACTTCCTCTTTTTCGATTCCATCTCCAACTTTGTATCTTGCAAATGAAACTACTTTAATATCTCCAGCGTATTGTGCAACTGTTTCTTTGTTTTCAGCTTTTACGAAGATTTGGTCAACTAAACAGTTATCCTCATAGAACTTGTTCATTTTTCCAACTAATATCTTCTCGATAATTTGAGCAGGCTTTCCTTCAGCTTCTAATTGCTTTCTAGAAATTTCTCTCTCTCTATCTAAATCGTCAGTAGTTACTACTGATCTGTCTACGTATCTAGGATCCATAGCAGCAACGTGCATAGCGATATCTTTAGCTTTTGCTACGTTAGCTTCTGTAGCCTCTCCAGTCATTTCAACGATAACTCCTAATTTTCCTCCTAAGTGATTGTAAGTAGTTACAAACCCTTCTGCAGAAACTTTCTCGAATCTTCTTAGAGACATGTTCTCTCCGATTTTTGCGATTAAGTTTGTTATTGTTGTTTCAACTGTGATTCCATTTAAATCAGCAGCTTTTAAGTCCTCAACAGTGTTGATTCCTGCAGTTAATGCAAGCTCTACCATTGCTTGTCCTAAAGCTCTGAACTCATCATTTTTAGCAACGAAGTCTGTCTCAGAGTTGAACTCTAATACTACTGCTGTCTTGTTATCAGCAGAAACACCGTCGA
>DIXX01000033.1 GCA_002428805.1 Cetobacterium sp. UBA6069 | reverse complement strand
CGATATGGACGCCTTTTATGCGTCCATAGAGACCAGAGACAACCCCAAATATAAAGACAAACCCATCGTTGTTGCTGGAGGAGTGGTAACAACTGCGAGCTACCCAGCCCGTAAATTTGGAATACACTCTGCTATGAATACACTCGATGCAAAAAAACTCTGCCCAAAACTTATTGTCGTTCCTGTAAATAAAGATAAATACGCCTACGAGTCCCGTATTATCCAAAATTTAGTCTTAAAGATAACCCATAAAGTCGAATTCATCGCCTTCGACGAAGGTTTTATAGATATTACAGATATAATAGATAAGTTTTCATCCAAAGAAAATTTTGCCAAGCTATTTAGAAAACGTATTTTTGAGATAACAGGTCTTACTTGCTCAATGGGTATCGGCTTAAATAAACTCACAGCTAAAATAGCCTCTGATATAAATAAACCTGGAGGACAACATATATTCAATACAGAAGATGAGTTCATCGAATTTATCAAAGATAAAAAAGTCAGAAAACTCCCCGGAGTCGGTAAGCAATTTGAAAAACTTTTAAATAAAGATAAAATATTTTTAGTTAAAGATATCTATCCCTTCTCTTTAAAAGAACTCTGCTCTAAATATGGAACATCTCGTGGTGAACTACTATATACATACAGCCGAGGAATCGATCATAGAGATGTGGATTTCAATAGAGCTATCCACTCTATCGGAAACGAAAACACATTCAGACTCCCTTTAGACTCTGAAGAGGAGATCAACAGAGAAATAGAAGCCCTTTTCGATTGGTCATATGCTAGACTTATTAAAAAAAATCTCCTTACTAAAACCGTATCTTTAAAAGTTCGATTTAAAAATAGAGAAACTATAAGTCGTTCAAAAACAAGATTTATTCCAACAAATGATAAAGAATCTTTAAAAGGAATGGTTGATGAACTTTTACTATCTTTAAATCTAAATAAAGACATAAAACTTTTAGGTGTATCTTTCTCAAACTTAGAAAATTTATCAACACGACAGCTTACGTTCGAAAAATTTTATTAAAATTAAAAGAATTAATTTTTTTCTTCGTATATAATATCAATTCGAAATATAATTAAGGAGGCTATTATGAAAAAAATTATTTTAACTAGTCTTTTCTTCAGTTTATTTTTTGTTGGATGTTCTAGTTCTCAACCTAAAGAGGAACCAGCTGTTGAGGAAGTTGTAATTGTTGAACCCATAGAGATGGGAAAAGAGGTAATGACTCCACCTATTCTTGACAAATAAACCAATAAGATGAGAGTAAAAAAGGCCACTTCAAAATAAGTGACCTTTTTTATTTTTTGTATCTATTTTACTTTTTCAAAATCGATTCTAAACTTTTATAAACCTCTCTTGTGGCACGTATATCTTCTAAGGCATCATGTGCATTTTCTAAAGAAACTCCAAAATGCTTACACCATGTTTCTAGTTTGTTGTTTTCTAATATAGGTAAAACTCCAATAACTTGAAGAGACTTCACAAGATTAAGAGTGCATACATTCAATTTAAAGTTTATAAAACTTCCCATAAATCTATTTCCTAATCTATTATAAAAATTATATAACATTCTAAAATCAAAAGGGTAATTATGACAAATCATAATCAATTTATCATTTTTATCATATCGGTCCACATATTTTAAAAATATCGATTCTAGTTCTTTTAATGCATCCTCTGGAGACTGCTCTTTTTGAAGCTCCTCCAATGTAAATCCAATAGTTTTAAGCGCGTCCTCTGAAACATCCGCTTCTGCATGAGGTCTACATCTTATATTAAACCATTCTACAACTTCATTATCTATCTCGATAGCTCCAGCTATTTGAACAATTGCAGAGTTATCAGTAAGCCCTGTCGTTTCTGTATCTAAATACAATAACTTCATAATTTCCACCTCTTTTTTCATATTCTATCCTTAGAATACTATACTAAGTCAAAAACTACAACAAAAAATTGATAAAAAAAAGAGGAACTTAGTTCCTCTAGAAATTTTATCTCTCTTCGCTTACAATTGCTTCAATTCTATCAACACATCTTCCGCAAGCTGATCCTGCACCTGTAGTATCTAATACTTCAACTAATGTTGTAGCTCCATTTTCGATTGCTTTTAAAATTGTTCCTAATGTAACTCCTTTGCAGTAGCAAACCATAGTATTCTCAGACATTTTGACCTCCATCACTTTTTAAGTAATTATACTATATAGGTGTAGTATTTGCAAGATTTTTTTCATTTCATTTCTATTAAATTGCAAATCACTATAAAATAAGTTATACTTTAAAGAAAATATTTAGGAGTTTTTAAATGAATGATATAAATCTTGGACTGAAAATTAAAAAATTTAGAACTGATCAAAAACTTAGTTTAAAAGAGTTGGCTGAAAAAATTGATTCAACCTCTGCTCTTTTAAGCCAAATTGAAAAAGGAATAACAAATCCATCTATAAATACTTTAAAAAATCTTTCAACAGCTTTAAATATACCTTTATATAAATTTTTTTTAGAAGAAAGCTTCAAAAAAGTTCACATTGTTAAAAAGAATGAAAGAAAAATTATTAAACCATCTAAAGATAGCGGAGTATCTTATGAAGTTTTAAGTCCAGAGCCTCAGACTCATATGGAGTTTATGATTTTAAATTTAGAACCAAACTCATCATCAAAAGAGATTGAAATCGGCCATACCGGACAGGAGGTTGCTTTTATTTTAAAGGGCGAAGTTATTCTAAATATTGATGGTGAATCGTTCTCTCTTTCCGAAGGAGACAGCATCAAAATTGAAAAATTTGTTAAACACAACTGGGAAAATAAAAGCTCTGAAGAGAGTAAACTTATTTTTGCTGTAACTCTTTGATTTTCATAAAAAAAAATTAGGAGAGGCAATCCTCTCCTAATCAATTTATTATACTACATAAATATCCCTTTTATTCCGTTTGAAATAAGTTTTACTCCTGCAGACATTATAAATATCTGCATAACTCTTGAAAGTACAAATAAAACTATCTCTCCTAAAACTTTATCTAACCAGTCTGAAATTGTAAATAAAAATTTCATTATTAAAAATGTAACTGCTACAGCTCCTACAGAGATTATAAGCCCTGCTTCTTTATGAATAATCATAACGGTAGAGATTGTTCCTGGTCCAACCAACATAGGAAACGTCAATGGTGTTATTGCATATCTTATCGCATCCTTTTCAGACATTCTATCACCTGAGCTATCCTTAGAAACCCCTAGTCCTAGAAGATTTCTAAAAGCTACTACAATCAGTATCATTCCTCCGGCCACCCTCAACTCATCCATACCTATTTTATATAGATACTTCATGAAAAAGTCTCCCGCAACTATAAATCCAGTTACTATTCCAAATCCTGCAAACACTATTGCATTATACATTTTTTTTCTTATCTCTGGCTTTTGATCTTTTGTTAATGTCATAAATAATGGTACATTTCCAAATGGATTTAATATACCTATTATTGTAAGCACATACGTTAAGATATCTATCAATAACTCTTTTCCTAACATTCTTCACTCCTATATTTTTAAGTTTTACACACTATAATATAAAAATATTCATTTAAAGTAAAGTATTTTTTAGAAAATTATTTCATTATTTTTTTTACTACTTTATTTTAGATACAGAGTTATATTTTTGGTTGAATAATTTAATCTCTTCTCTATTAAATTCCTCGTAATTCTCCCAAGTTATATACTGTAAATCAATTGCTGGTGCTGGATATTGACCACACCAAGCTATAGCTTCCTCTGTTAATTCGAATCCATATTTTATATAATATGCACTCATATCTCTTTTTAAAATTTGAGTGGCAAACTTAGCAAAGTTATCTGCTGCTTCTTGGTTATTTGCTGCTCTATGCTCTTGCATTAAGGCATTCATTTTTTGGAAGAAGCTATTATCTGTATAGAATAGTCTCATTTTAAAGAAGAATCCTAGTCTATACCATACACTCATTTCACTTATAGGTCCTGGATTTTTTGACATTTCACTTATATGTGATTTACATCTCAGTGTTTTTTGATACTCTTGTCTTGGTTGTTCAGCAAACCAGTTATTAGTAACCTCTCCAAACAGCCCCATTAAATAGTCATTTGAATCCAGCTCATGTCCTAACTCATGTCCTATAGCCCATGAGTTTGCTAAATTATATGTTGATGTCGGTATCATTGGAGCACTCGATCCACTGTACGCCGTATACCCTCCTGAGAATGAAACTCCTGCATGGAAAGGATCTGATCCTATCCCTAACCAAAGTAATCTCTTATAAGGCATCTGCTGTTTAAAGTGTCCATGAATATTATCTAAATAATGTATGAAATCTAAATACTCATCAAAAATCTCGATATGTTTTGATAAATTCTGATATTCAAAATTACTCTTTAGCCAATCAAACTTTACTGCTCCTATATATGTTTTTCCTTCTACATAAGCTAAGTTAGAGTTATGATTTTCTTGTACTTCGTTCACTATATCATCTTTAACAAACAAATCTTTTGCTTTTGTATAACCATAACGGTAAACTAAACCGTTCTCTTTATTTAAAGAGTAGTACTCAATTTTTTCTTTTCTACTTCCTCTAAATATCATTTGACCTTGCTCTGGTATATTTATTATATTCATACCTTGACTCAATTTAAATGTTTTATTACTTCCTGGATTTTTCTCATATGTCATCAGAGCAACTTCAACATCTCTATTTAAAACAAACACATAATCTGTATTTGGCTGGATATAGTGATGACTTAGTACCATATTTCCTGTATTATTTGATGCTGTTAACCCAAAGTAATGACTCGAATCTTCTTCAATAGATTTATAACTATAAGTTTTAATCGGGAACTTTCCACCATTTTTTAAAATCATAATTGCAATTTCTAATTTTGCTTTTAAGAACTTATTTTCTTTAGCCATCGATTTTAAAAGTTCTACCTTTTCTAAAGTTACATTCTTCTTTAAAAGTTTGAATAAACTATTTTCTTCAAATAAAGCATTTACTTTAGATTCTAATAAACTATAAATTTTAAATCCAACTTCATTAAATATAACAACTCCAGCATAAGATGACTCTACATCTATACAGAATTCTTTTGCTAATACCGGTGGGAAAGTAAACGAATTTAATCCTCTAACAGAATTACTTGTCTCATACTCCTTTAACAATATCCAATCTTGATTTTCAAACTCTTTATAATATAATTTTGCTCTATTTATTCTTCCATTATTTCCATTTGAATGATTTATATCAGCCCAGAATTCATTTATAACTTTAACTTCTTCAAAAATAAACTCAACTTTCCCTGTTGTTTTTGAATGGAAGTACGTTGTCGAATCCTGATCTAACATTTTTTCAACACCACTATCAGAACTATATATTCCACAGTGTGAAATTGGAGTTATTAAAGCTCTGTCATAATCAGTTCCAGTATCATCTAAAGAATAGTAAGGTGTTTGATCTATTTCTACAACTTTAATATAAGATGATTTCCAACTTTCTGATCCATCAATATAACCTATTGTCAGTTCTATTTTATTTGTTAATATCTTTTCAAATTTAAGACTAATAGATTTATCATCTTTTTGAATAACTTCAAAGTTTTCAATTTCAACTTTTTTTCCAAAAGTTGAAATATACTCTAATTTATAGTCAACTTTACTTTCTAATAGAGCTTTATAATTTACAACAATTTCGTCTAAAATGAAATTAAACTCATAGTTTAAATTATAGTTTTTCTTTGTTAATTTTTGTAAGTATAACTCTTTTGCCTTTTTGATTTTCTCTTTATAAATTAAAGTAGTCGTAGCTTTATTTTGTAACTCTATTATCTCATCATAAGTTACTCCTTCTCTCAACTCTACAAACTCTTCATTAGTAAATAAATCATCTATTGAAGCTTCTAAGTTACTATGAATAAATAGCTCTAACTCATTTATAAGAGCCCATCCATTTATAGAATCCTCAATTCTTAAACAAACCTCATCTGTTAAGTATGGTTTTCCTTTAACCTCTAACCATTTATCTTCATGAGTTTCAACTACATACTCTCCTAAGTCTGTCCAAGTATCTTCTAAGTTTAAGTCTTTTAATAAAACTCTAAACTTTTTAATAAATCCAGATTCATTTAATCTAAAACTCTTAAGTCTTAATCTATCAATTAAATACTCTTTATCCAGCTTAAAGTATACATCACAGTAATCAGTATATTGTGTACAGTGGAATTGTGAGTTCATATCTCCATCAAACATATTACTTATTGGATAACCACTGTTTGGATGAGTTGTAGAACATACCATCTCTTCATAAGGTATTCTTAAATCTATATCTTCATCTATACAGAAATCTAATTTGTTAAGTGTATTTATAGATATAGAGTTTATCTCATCTAATCCATATAACAGAATCGCTAAACCTTTCGCTGTTATAGGTTCAAATGCTAATATATATTCATCTCCTATTGCTGCACAGTTTACATCTATTACCTTCTCAACTGAGTAGTTGTCCACATACTTTAATTTAGCCTTTGATATTCTACTTTCTGTTTTAAACTTAATTCTATTTAAAATTAGCTCTTCAACTAAAGGAACCTCAAACTCTTTAAATGGTAGCTTCTCTACATATAGTTGCTTTGCATTTGCAACTCTCTCTCTGTAAGATGCTGTTCTTAACTCTCTTTCAAAAGCTTCAATCTCTTCTAAAGTAATTCCTGGCTTTAATACAGTTTCATCTTTATCTAAGAATAAACCTGCTATCCTAGCTTCTATTGTATTGTATTTAAATATATCTAATTCCTTTATAACAACATATTTATTTTTTCCATTTGTTACTCTTATACAAATCTCTGTTGCTAAAACTGGTTCAAACTTAGCTTCTCTATCATTTCCTGATTCATTCGTTAATTGTTGGAATACTCTTTTCCACTCATCACTTTTTCCATTCTTATAAAGAATTTCATAAGCTCTTATTCTTCCATTTCCTTGACCTTCATTATCTCCTCTTGTAGTGAATCTAACTCTATCAACTACATACTCTTTACCCAACTCTACAACAAAATCTCCATAAGATCCACTATAAGTTAAACTATGGAAACAAGTGTCTAAAGATCCATCGATAGCTTTATCCGGTGAATTATCTTCGAATTGACCACAGTAAGAAACAGCTGTTAATAGTTCTTTATTTAATCTTACATCTATATCTTGGTTTTCATAGAAATCCTTTTGATTTAGTTGTACTATTCTAATATTTTCTATCTCTGCTTCTACAACATCACCACGAATAGAGAGATTGAAGTCTTTAGAATAGAAATGCGTAAATGTCAACAGCGTCTCTGTTTCTTTAATCTCAATATTTAAAATCTCTGCTTTTCTAGCATGACCATGAGAATCAACATAAGATATTTCTGTATCGTATATCTTTCCTGAAGTTGTTATTTTAAGCTGGTTTATTACTCTCTCTTCATCTATTTCTAAATTAAACTTTACAGGAGGCTTTTTATTTAAATATAACTCTTTAGCTTTTAATACTAAAACTCTGTAGTCTTCACTCTGAACAACTCT
>DIXX01000020.1:38329-40362 GCA_002428805.1 Cetobacterium sp. UBA6069 | reverse complement strand
CCGGGTGCTCTAGCCAACTGAGCTATCTAGGAAAATGGCTGGGGTGGCTGGATTCGAACCAACGCATGACGGAGTCAAAGTCCGTTGCCTTACCGCTTGGCGACACCCCAAAATGGTGCGTCATACTGGGCTCGAACCAGTGACAACACGATTAAAAGTCGTGTGCTCTACCATCTGAGCTAATGACGCATATTTGTATGGAGCGGGAGACGAGGGTCGAACTCGCGACATTCAGCTTGGAAGGCTGACGCTCTACCAACTGAGCTACTCCCGCATTTTTAAGAATTTTTTATTTTTTTGGGGTGACCGACGGGGCTCGAACCCGCGACAACCAGATCCACAAACTGGCGCTCTACCAACTGAACTACGGTCACCACAATTATTGGTGCCTGGGGCCGGAATCGAACCGGCACGCTATCAGATAGCTCGGGATTTTAAGTCCCGTGCGTCTACCTATTCCGCCACCCAGGCTGATCGCTTTCGCTCTCAACAAAATAATAGTACCATTTTTTACAATAAAAGTCAACAAGTTTTTTTATTTTTTTTAAAATATTTTTTATTGCAACTTTTATCAAGTTATGATACTATGAAATGACTCTATATTTGAGAGAATTAAAAAGTAAATAAGCGCCAGAACTTTTTAAGTTGACGAGGACTGAGATTATCGAATTTTCGGCGGATTTCTCAGAGGTTACTACAGCCTTAGACTTTCTACAAATCTAAAAGGTGACTTTTAGGACAAAAGAAGGTAAGTAGTGATTCTTCTTGAATATATGAACATTAAAAATTAAATATTTTAAGGAGGATTTTTTTATGTGTGGAATTGTTGGTTACATAGGAAAAGGAGATGCAAAAAACGTTGTTTTACAAGGACTTGAAAAGTTAGAGTACAGAGGTTACGACTCTGCAGGTATCGCCGTTATAAAAGATTCTAAGATTGTGGTTGAGAAAAAAAAGGGTAGATTAAAAAATCTAGAATCTCATCTTGAAGGAGTTGATTTAAGCTCTCACATCGGAATCGGGCACACTAGATGGGCCACTCATGGAGAACCTTCTGATAGAAACTCTCACCCTCATTACAGTGAAGATCTATCTGTTGCAGTTGTTCATAACGGAATAATCGAGAACTATTCATCTCTAAAAGAGGAATTAATGAAAAAAGGTTATAAATTCACTTCTGATACAGATACTGAGGTTGTAGCTCATCTAATTCACTCAATTTTCAAAGGAGATTTATTAGAAGCTGTAAAAGAAACTATTTCTCATTTAAGAGGTAGTTTTGCTCTTGGAGTAATTCATAAAGATTTTCCAAATGAGATTGTTTGTACTAGAAAAGATAGTCCACTTGTTATTGGAATCGGAGAAAACGAAAACCTTATAGCATCTGATATACCGGCTCTTCTAAAATATACAAAGGATGTGTATTTTTTAGAAGATGGTGATATCGCTAGACTTACAGAGGATTCTATTCAAATTTTTGATAAGAATTTAAACTCTGTAGAAAGAGAAGCTAAATTTATCGAATGGGATTATGAACAAGCTACAAAAGCTGGATATCCTCACTTCATGATCAAAGAGATTTTCGAGCAACCAAAATCTATCGAAGAGACTTTAAACAGAAGAATCCATGATGGAGTTATAGATTTTTCTGACGTTTTATCTGATGAAGAGATTAAAAAATTTAATATGATTCATATCGTTGCATGTGGAACAGCATATCATGCTGGGCTACAAGGTCAATATGCATTAAGATCTATCTCTAGAACTAATGCCCTTGTTGAAATTGCTTCTGAATACAGATATATGAATCCTTTTGTAGATGAAAATACTCTTGCGATTTTCGTTAGTCAGTCTGGAGAAACTTTAGATACTCTAGCTGCTCTAAAAGAAGCTAAAGCTAGAGGTGCTAAAACTTTAGCTATTACTAATGTTGTTGGTTCTACTATTTCTAGAGAAGCTCATAGCACTATTTACACTATGGCTGGTCCTGAAATTGCGGTTGCATCAACTAAAGCTTATACAACACAAGTTAT
>DIXX01000020.1:25079-38047 GCA_002428805.1 Cetobacterium sp. UBA6069 | reverse complement strand
GTTCCTGCAAAAGTTCAAAAACAATTAGAAAATACAGATCTTATAAAATCTGTTGCTAACTTTATGAAGGATAAAAATAATGGATTCTATATTGGAAGAGGTGTAGATTTTGCTACAGCACTTGAAGGATCACTAAAAATGAAAGAGATTACGTACATACATACTGAAGCTTTTGCTGCTGGTGAACTAAAACATGGATCTATTGCTCTAATCGAGCCTGGGACTCCTGTTATAGTTGTAGCTACACAGTCAAATCTTTTAGAAAAAACAGTATCAAATATGAAAGAATTAAAAGCTAGAGGTGCTCACATTACAACTGTTGCTAGAAAAAGTTGTAAGGAAGCAATTGAAGCATCTGATGAATTTATCGGAATTGATGATATAGAAGATGTGTTCTCTGTTCTTTTAGCTATTATCCCGCTTCAACTTTTATCATACTTTACATCTGTTGAAAAAGGAATTGATGTGGATAAGCCTAGAAATCTAGCAAAATCAGTTACTGTTGAATAACTATAAAAGAGCCTATGGGCTCTTTTTTTTATACTCTTTAAGTAGAATTTAACATTTTTTCATGCTATAATATTTTTGTAATTAAGGAGGGATTTTATGAATGATAGATTAAAGGGTATGTTATGGATGTGTACATCCGCTTTAGGAATGGCTTTAATGGGAGCTACAGTTAAATTTATAGGTAGTGACATCTCTACTTTTGAAAAACTTTTCTTTAGAAATCTTGTGGGTGTTGTAATGCTCCTTTTTTCTATGAAAGGAAAAAATATAAATATCTGGGGTAGTAGTAATAAAAGTAGATTGTTTATCATTTTTAGATGTGTTGTTGGTTTAACCGGAGCCGTTCTAAACTTCTACTGCATAAATAAACTCTATCTAGCTGATTCAGCTTTATTAAATAAACTTTCACCATTTTTTGTGACTATATTTGCAACTCTATTTCTAAAAGAAAAATTAGAAAAACATCAAATTCCTATACTTACCGTTGTTTTATTCGGGGCCTTACTTGTTATAAAGCCTAAGTTTAGTTTTGAGATGCTGCCAGCTTTAGCAGGGTTTTTATCCGCTATCTTTGCAGGAGGTGCTTACACACTTGTTAGATATTTAAGGACTATGGAAGAACCATCTACTTTAGTTTTATGGTTTTCAGCATTTTCAATGGTTGGTATGATTCCTCCTATGCTTATTCAAGGATTTATTGTACCAAATAGAGTTCAATTATTCTATCTTATTTTAACTGGAATTTTTGCCACAATTGGACAAGTAGGACTAGCTTACGCTTACAAATATGCACTAGCTAGCGAAGTTTCTATCTATCAATATTTAAGTATAATTTTTTCAGCTATAATTGGATTTATGGTTTGGAAAGAGGTTCCAGATATTTTCAGTTTAATAGGTGGATTTATTATTGTGGGTGCTGCACTATTCAATTATAAACTATCAAAAAAGTGATTGCGGTTGCAATCACTTTTTCAATTCCTTCTATTAGAATTTATATGTCGCTTCAAGCGTATAAATTCTTCCATCACCTCTATTATACTGCCTTGTATCATCCCAATACCCAACATATGTAGCATATTTTTTATCAAATAAATTATTCACTCTTCCAGTTAATGTCAATACTTCAATTGGATTGTATGATAAAGACAAATCAACTGTCGCATAATCTCCCTGATCTTTTTTTCTAATATTTGTAGGATCATCAGAATCAAAATATTTTCCATAATAGATAACATCTAAATTTCCAACTATTTTAGATGTGAACTCATACCTTGTTCCAAATCCTAATTTCCAATTCGGAATAAACGGAACCTCTTTACCTTCCAAACTTTCAAATTTCGAATCTTTTATTTTATGATGAATATATGTTAAAGAAGTATTTAAAGTCAATCTTCCAAAATATCGCTCTGCAAAATACTCAACTCCATACCTTTCAGTATCACCAATATTATAATACGGGAAATTAGAATACTCTTCACCACTATAATAAATCTCATCTCTTGTCATTTTATAAAATATAGATAGACTTATATAAGTATCATTAATATAATCCTTCATCCCAACCTCTACTGTATCCTGAGTTTGAGGATTTAAGTTTTCTGCATTTACAGTATAACGCATCTCTGAAATCAAAGGAGTTCTAAAGTCTCTAGATATTTTCCCATATACAACTCCACTATCATTATAACTATATTTAGTTTCTAAACTGTATGAATAATCTTCATATTTTGTTTTATTTTTTGTATCCCATTTTTCTTCAGGAATAGGACTTCTATTTCTAAAGTAGTAGTTATATTCTGCGGTATTGTATCTAACACCTTGTAAAAATGAAAATTTACCCCTTTTACTTTCGTTCATTAAAAATATTCCATAACTATCTTTCGTCGAATCATCTATCTTTTTATCTTGAGGTGTTGCAACTTCTTTAGTCAAATCAGTCCCTAACATAAAATAATCATTTTCTGTATAGTTATGCTTTATTTGAATTTTACCGTAAACTTTTTCCTCATCATCCTTAGGAGTAAACATTCCATTTTTGGGATTATACGTTTCAAACTTTTTTTCATAAAATCCTAAATATGAGTATAACTGAGTTTTCTTACTTAAATCATATTTATAGCTAAAATAGTAATCATTGCTATTAGATTCGCCTCTAGAAATATACCCTGGATTTTTACTATCACTTTCATAAATATCTTCAGGAACATCTCCGTCCTTAGCATACTTTTTCTCATCCCTTGTATACCTTATATTAACTTCGCCATCATCTAAATTATACTTAGTATTTAAAGTGAAATTCTTTCTTTTACTAAATATATCCCCGTATTCATCACCTCTTTTATCACTTCTTCTCAAACTTGAATTAAAAGTAACACTTGTCGCTACTTTTTCTGTGATTTTTGTATTCACTCCTACTCCAAATTTATTCGAGTCATAGCTCGAAGCCGATCCAGTTATATACCCAGAATAATTTTTTCCTTCTGAAAATGAATCTATTTTCTTTAATCTAATATTTACTATACCTCCTATAGCACCATCTCCATATAAAATTCCTCCTCCACCTGGAACAACCTCAACTCTTTCAATAGTTGCTATTGGTATATTTGTTATTTGGTCACCTTTAATTGGTATCCCATCTAAAGTTACTATCGTATTTTTTTCTGCATGAACAGGACTCCCCGCTCCTCTTACATCAAATCTAATACTATCATAATAATGAGATACAATAACCCCGGGAGCCATTCTTACAATATCCACAAGATTCTGAGCACCCTTTTCCTTTATCTCTTCACTCGTTATAACAGTTATATTTGCTCCTGTTTCTTTTATGCTGGACTCAAAGTTATCCGTGGTTATAACACTCTCCTCTAATTTAATAACTTTTTCTGCATCTTTTGCATAACTTAATGCTACACAAACAAATACACTTAATAACATAAATTTTTTATTCATTTATCCTCCCTCGAAGTAATGCTTTAAAAGTATCCTGACTCATCTCATCCTACTTACACCTCTTCCCAAGTTTCCTCAGTGAGCTTTTGTGCTTTCGTCAATTTTACAGTGGCGGGGCCGTCGCGGAATCTAACCGCACTTCCATATTAAAACATATTTTATACTGCTCTCTATACTAGCACGTTCCACATCTCCTTTGCTAATATATTTTTTTTATAATAAATAAGTTATCAGTGTATAAAAGTAATACAAATTTACTAAATAAAAAAATGCACTGATCGCTCAGCGCATTTAATACTCTTTATAATATTTTTTTTACCTTCCACAAATGTTCATTCCAATATCCATCTATATTCGATATTATAACTCCCCTTGATGTAGAAGCATGTAAAAATCTATTGTCACCTAAATAAACCCCTACATGTCGTACTTTTTTTCTACCAATTTTAAAAAATACCAAATCTCCAACTTCCCACTGATTACGATTTTTAACTTTTTCTCCCTCTAAAACCATCTTTTCCGTCGTTCGTGGTAATTTCATATTAAACTTTTCGATATACAATCGTCCCATTAACGCCGAGCAATCAACTCCTGCTTTACTCGTTCCTCCCAAACGATATTTTGTACCTTTCCATTCTCTATAAAAACTTGAGATTTTTACAACTCTTCTCGATCTCTCTTTATCACTAATTCTAGTTGATGAACATCCAGTTAACAAAAACAAATATAATAAAAATAGTATTTTTACTATAATAAATTTATTTTTTAACAAAATTCAATTTCACTCCAGATTCTGTAGTTATAATCACACCTTTTTCTGTCGCAACAATCTCTTTTGCCTCTTTTAAATTTTTTAAATACTCTTGCTCTTGTAACATCAAATGTTCTGGTCCCATCATTCTAGTCGTTCCGATCTCTTTAACAGCTATTTTATTCCCTTCAATACTGTACTCTGAAAAATATCTATTAACTCCTGCTAAACCGGCTAGTTTTTCATTTTCAAAACTAATGTTTATTTCACTATTTTCAAGAACACTTTCTAAAACATAAGTATTCCCTTCTACCTTTGATTTAACATCTACTTTTTTACCAAAACATCCTGCAAACAAAAAAACTAGAAATAAACTTAATAATATTTTCTTCATTTTAGCACTCCTTTTAAGAATATTTTTTATAGCGTGATTATATCACTTTTAAATTTAATTTTCTATATAAAAGTTAAGCTTAACTTTTTCTAAAACATTTCCTTTAGCATCTAAAATTTTATACTCTACTTCCTTACCTTGAACCAATTCTTTTGGTTTATCTATACAAATTGAAACTCTTCCATTTTCAACCTTCATTCTTATAAAGTTTAAATGAATCTCTTCTGATTCACCAAACCCATCTATCATTTCTTCTATCTCATCTACTTTTATTTTTAAATTTGCATATTTACCAACTATCTCGCCTTCACCTTCTAATAGATAATATCCTGTTGTCTCTTTAAAATCATCAATATATATCTTTTCTCCAGGAATATACCATTTATTTAAAGCTATTTTTTTAGAAACTTCGTTATTTTGAGGTAATATCACTACTTTTTCTATTACTCTTTTTTTTATTTTATTGTAGCTCAAACTCAATATCTCTTCATTAACTACATAGCTTTTACTTAACTCTAGATTATGTGGCAATTCCAAAGCTATATAAACGTCCTTCGAGTTCTCAAAAATATTTTCACTAGAATTTTCAACAAATATTTTTGGATAAACTTCTAATAAAGAAAGAACTCTAGCAACTTCAGAATACTCTTCATCCTCTCCAGTTCCTTTTATAGAAACCTTTTCTGCTAATTCTAACTTTAACCCCTCTGAATTTATAGTATTTTTAGTAATTTCTAAATCATAATCATTTAAACCAATTTTTTTTAGAATAATATATTTTTTCCCCAACTCTTGTTTTTTCAAAATCGGAAGTTTATAATCAAAGTTTAAATATATTTCTGGATTAAATTGAGGCATATTTAAATTCAAATTTAAAATTTCTTTTCTATCTGGATAATGATATTCAACTTCTATTTTATACTGTTTTTTTAGTAAATCCCACTCACTTATCATCAATTCCATCTTTTGACGATTAATACTCTTCCATTTCAAGTTTATTTTAAGTCCATCTAAATCAATTTCATTTAATGAAAATGTGTATTGATCCCATTCTACATTTTTTTCTATAATTAAAATTCCATCCTTTTTTATACTAACCTTTTCTAAATCTTTTTCAATAGGAAGATTCTTTCCCTCTATATCTACACTAGAAAAATATCCTATCGTATTTGGATAATTTGCTACAGGAATATCCGACAGCACCAAATAGTATCCTTTTCCGAGTAACGGTTCATTCTCTTTATAGTTCAAACTCAAAACATTCTCATTTGCGAATAGATTTAAATACATAAAAAACATTAGTAATACTTTTTTCATAACCCTCCCCCTCATCTCAATTATAAAACTATTATACTCTATTTTTCTAATTTCTTTAAATTATTTCAAAAAATAAAAAAAACTCCAATTTCTTGGAGTTAAATGTCTAGTGGTGCCGCTTATCGGAGTCGAACCAATTACCTACTGATTACAAGTCAGTTGCTCTACCAGGTGAGCTAAAGCGGCTTGTAAATAAAAAATGGTGGTGAGAGAAGGATTCGAACCTTCGAAGGCAGAGCCGTCAGATTTACAGTCTGATCCCTTTGGCCGCTCGGGAACCTCACCACATATATTGGTGCCTGGGGCCGGAATCGAACCGGCACGCTATCAGATAGCTCGGGATTTTAAGTCCCGTGCGTCTACCTATTCCGCCACCCAGGCTGATCGCTTTCGCTCTCAACAAGATAATAATACCATAACTTTAACTTTATGTCAACAAGTTTTTTTATTTTTTTTGAAAATGTCTTTATTGCTTTTTCTAAAGTTTAATGCTACTATTAGGTATGTTTTAAATTTTTAGAATTTATAGGAGAGTTTATGCTAAAAAAACAACGTTTTTCAGAACACCACGTTCTTCAACTAGCAACTTTTGCCGGTAAAATAGTACTTACTAGCGGCGGAGAAGTTTATAGAGTTGAAGATATTATTTCTCGTATTGGACAACATTTCAACTTAAAAATTGATTGCTTTGCTACTCTAACTTGTATAATCGTTTCTGGTAAAAATGTTAATGGAGAGATTGTTTCGTTAGTAGAAAGAATCAATTCTAGATCATCAAATTTAGATAAAATTCATCAAGTTCATAAAGTTATAAAAGATATTGATTCATACTCATTCTCAGAGTTAAAAAAAGCTTTAGAAAATATTGATAAAATTAAAGCCTATGGTTTCGGAATGAATTTAGCCGCCTCAGCCTTAGGAGCTGCTAGTTTTGTTGTCTCTTTTAAAGGTGGAGCTAACGATTTTGCTGCTGCATTTGTTTCTGGAGCTGGTGTAGCTCTCTTTTCATATATAGTTTCTGGTTTAGAATTAAATAGTTTTTTTATCAATCTTATTTCTGGAGCCATTTGTGCACTTATTTCAAATCTCTTCTATATTAGTGGAGTGATTCCTAGTCCATCTATTAGCATTATATCATCTCTAATGTTACTAGTTCCTGGAGTAGCTTTCATTAACTCTATTAGAGATATTATCGCTGGAGATTTAGTTTCAGGAACCTCTAGAGCTACTGAAGTTCTTATGACCGGAGGAGCTATAGCTATTGGAGCCGGTCTAGTAACTAAACTATTTTATAACTTTGGAGGGTTCTAATGTTTTTTATAGAAGTAATTTTCGCATTTTTCATCACAGTTAGCTTTGCAATCCTTTTTAATGTTCGTGGAAAATTAATTATTTATTCTGGAATTGGTGGAGCTATCAGTTGGTTTTTTTATTTATTTTTCATGAAAAGAGGGTATTCTTACTCTAATTGTTATCTTCTTGCAACTGCTATAACAGCTTTTTACTGTGAAATAATGGCCAAAAAAGTACAAACAACAGTTCCAACTTTACTTATAGCCGCTCTTATTCCTATGGCTCCAGGTGGAGGTGTTTATTTTACTATGTTACATCTTATTCAAAATAGATATCAAGAATTTATGTTAAAAGGGATGGAGACATCTATAATTGCTGGCTCTATGGCTTTAGGTATAATTCTAGTTACAACATGTTTTAGAATTTTCCACATCACAAAGAAGTAAGTTTTTTTAATATCTCCATTCATAATTTTATCCCTCATTTATATGAAAGAAAATTGATTTTCCAAAAATTTTAAGTTATAATTAAAGATAAATTACATTTAAATTGGGGGAATTATATGAAAGAAAAACACAAAGAAATGGGCGAACAACCTATCAGCAAATTACTCGTTAAATTTTCTCTACCTGCTATTATTGGAATGTTTGTTAACGCTCTATATAATATAGTAGATAGGATTTACATTGGAAATATTCCAGAGATTGGACCCTTAGCTATAGCGGGAGTAGGTGTGGTGTTCCCTGTAATGATTATATCAATCGGTTTTTGTCTTCTAATAGGTCTAGGTGGAGCTACTAATATCTCTATTGCTCTTGGTAAAAAAAGAAAAGACTTAGCTGAAAAATATTTAGGAAATGCAACTTCACTAGCTATTATTATAGGTACCCTCTTAGCTTTCATAATCATATTTTCTATGGATTTATATATTGGTAAGCTTGGTACTAGTCCTGCTACAGAACCCTTTGCAAGAGATTACCTGACAATCGTTGCTCTTGGTTTCCCGTTTCTAACTGTTGGATATGCTACAAATGCAGCTGTTAGATCGGATGGTAATCCTAAAATATCAATGATCACTCTTCTTTTAGGAGCTATTACAAATATTATTTTAGATCCTATCTTTATTTTTGGATTAAATATGGGAGTTAAAGGAGCTGCTTTTGCCACAATAATCTCTCAGATTATATCAGCTATATGGACAGTTGGATATTTCACTTCTAAATATAGTGGAATAAAACTCCACCTTAAAAATTTAAGACTAGATTTAGAAAGAGTAAAAGAGATATTTGTTATCGGTGCTGGACCTTTCGTTTTACAAATGGGATCTAGTGCTGTTAGTTTTATTTTAAATAGTACTTTAATGAAACATGGTGGAGATGTAGCGGTTGGAGCTATGACAATTGTTAATGCTGTAAATACATTTATTTTTATGCCAATATTTGGAATAAACCAAGGTGTTCAACCTATCTTAGGTTTTAACTATGGTGCTAAACTATATCACAGAGTTAGAGAAGCTTTTATGCTTGCTGTTAAAGGAGCTGTTACAATATCAGTAATTGGTTTCCTTTCAATTCAATTTTTATCTAAGTATTTTATAGTTATATTTACTCATGATCCTCAACTTTTGGATGCAGCGTCAAAAGGTCTTAAAGTTTTCACACTTATGTTTCCTTTTATTGGTTTCCAGATCATTGCTGCTATCTATTTCCAAGCAACTGGAAAACCAAAAACTACAATGTTTTTAAGTTTATCACGACAAGTGCTCTTCCTTATACCACTCGTACTTTTATTCTCTAATATTTGGGGAGTTAAAGGTGTATGGATGGCTGTTCCTACAGCTGATATCTTATCAGTTATTGTTACTTTTATTATGACCAAAAGAGAGATGAAAGCTCTTAAGATTTTAGAAAATGAAGAGGATATAAGAAAAAATGCCAATAGAAACGAACCAACTAGAGAACCAATCAATCAATAAACTTTTTTATAAATTTGCTATACCTGCCTCTATCGGAATGCTTGTCAACTCGCTTTATGTTGTTGCCGACGGGGTTTTTATTTCAAGAGGAATTGGAAGTATCGGAATAGCTGCTGTTAATATAGGTTATCCTATTATTAATCTTACTGCTGCTTTAAGTTTGATGTTCGGAGCAGGAGGCGCTACACTAATTTCACTCAAAAGTGATAACCAAGATTTTAAAAACAAATGTTTTACATACACAATTTTTTTAAATCTTATTTTTTACATCCTAATAGCATCCTTAGTTTTTATTTTTCCTAATCAAATTATGAAATCTTTAGGAGCTACAGAGCTATTACTTCCTATGGTTAAAGGATACATGTATCCATGTATTATTGCTACTTTTTTTCTAATGTTATCAATATCTTTAAATGCTATTGTTAGAAATGATAACGCTCCTAAAAAAGCTATGAACTCTCTTTTTATAGGGGCTATAACTAATATTGTTTTAGATTATGTTTTTATCTTTATACTTAAAATGGGAATTGAAGGTGGAGCTTATGCTACAGCAATCGGTCAGATTCTTTCTGCCATTTATCTTTGTCTTCATTTTCCAAATTCAACTTTTAGATTGAGGTTTAATCCAAAAGATATCGAATGGAAGCTAATGGGAAAAATATGTTCTCTTGGATTCTCATCATTTATTTTGGAATTTGCAGTTATGGTTATAACCATACTCCTAAATATAACTCTTTCTAAATCAGAAGGTCAAATTGGAGTTGCAGCATACGGTATTATATCCTATTCATTTGTTATTTATAGGATGCTATTTACTGGGCTAGCTCAAGGTATTCAGCCATTAGTTAGCTTTAACTACGGAAGACGAAACTACAGAAGAGTTCTAAAGATATTTAGATATTCTCATCGTTTCTGTTTTATAGCAACCCTTATAGCATTATTCTTTGCAAAGTTTCTAGCTCTTGATGTTGTAAAAATATTTACAACTGAATCAAATCTTTTCGAATATACAGCAAAAGGTCTTTTCCTGTACTCAAGTGCTATCATATTTGTTGGGGCTAATTTTATGAATATATCTTATCTTCAAGCTATGGATAAAGCGTTACTCGCTAATATAATCTCTGTTTGTAGAGGTGTCGTTTTCATGGGCCTTGGAATAATGATTCTTCCTAATTTTTTAGGAGTTAATGGTATCTGGTTAACTCTGCCATTTGCAGATGTTCTTACATTTATTTTAACCCTTATAATATTCAAAGTATTCGGAATCAATAAAACATTAAAAAAATCTGGAATATAAAATAATAAAAACCTCAGAGAATATTGTACTCTCTGAGGTTTTTATTATCTTATAAAGTGTGTATATTTTTTATTTTCTTTTTCAGGTGGTGCAATTTTATCTTTTGTATAATCTACCATTTTTAATAACCAAGCCATATTTTTTCCTAAAACTCTCATTATTTGAGTTCCCTCTTCATCTTTTTCAACCTCTCCAGGTTTTAATCCGTGTATTACACTCCAATAATTAGTTGTTGGCATCAACATCTCTGAATAGTTCATGTAATTATTTAATTGGTCAAATGTAGGCACTCCACCAGAACGTCTCACCGCTACAACTGATGCTCCAACCTTATGTCTAAACATCCCTCCATTAACTGAAGCAACATAAAACGCTCTATCTAAAAATGATTTCATTGTTGCACTCATAGCTGCAAAGTGAACTGGTGATCCCAATAAAATTCCATCTGCTAACTTTATTTTTTGAACCCACTCATTCACATAGTTATCAGCTTCTAAAACACATTTTTCATCTCTATTTCTAGCACATCCATTGCAGCCCACACAACCTCTTATTATCTTATTTCCAACATGAACTATTTCAACTTCTATACCTTCTTTTTCCAACTCTTCTGCTACCATTTTTAGTGCAAAATATGTATTTCCTTTTTCTCTCGGACTTCCGTTAAACGCAACTACTTTCATGACCGCCTCCTCTTTCAATTATAATTTTAATTATATAACATTTTCTATTTTTTTTCATCTTAAAATAGTATAATATATGCAATTATTACATTTTTTTATTTTAGGAGGATGCATTTTATGAAAAATATCTTAATTGGTGTAACAGGCGGTATTGCAGCCTATAAATCAGCTAATATAATATCTATTTTAAGAAAAAAAGGATATAACGTTAAAGTTATAATGACTGAAAGCGCAACGAATATAATAACTCCACAAACCTTAGAAACACTTTCTAGAAACAGAGTTGTAACTGATATGTGGGAACGAAATCACCAAATCGAAGTTGAACACATCTCTTTGGCTGATTGGGCAGACGTATTTTTAATCGCTCCAGCTACATATAATATAGTAGGAAAAGTTGCCAACGGAATTGCAGATGACATGCTTTCAACAGTTATTTCAGCTTGTAGAAAACCAGTTTATTTTGCTTTAGCTATGAATGTTAACATGTATGAAAATCCAATTTTAAAAGCCAATATAAAAAAATTAGAAGATTTAGGATATAAATTTATAGAATCAGATGAAGGATTCTTAGCTTGTAATGTTAATGCAAAAGGAAGATTAAAAAATGAAGCTGAAATTGTTGAAATAATAGAAAAAGATGTTTTAGCTCCTCTTCCAAAACTATTAAAAGGAAAAAAAGTTATTATCACAGCTGGAAGAACAGAGGAAGCCTTAGATCCTATTAGATATTTCTCAAATAGATCAAGTGGACAGATGGGATACTCATTAGCTAAAGTTGCCGTAGATTTAGGAGCTGATGTGACTTTAGTTTCTGGTCCTACAAATCTTGAAGTACCTCATGGATTAAAGGAGTTTGTGAGTGTCAGAAGTGCTGTTAATATGTTTGATGCTGTTATGGAGAGATTCGATGAGCAAGATATCGGTATTGCTTGTGCTGCAGTTGCTGACTATAGACCTAAAGGCTATTCAGAACAAAAAATTAAAAAAGCTGACGGAGAATTAACTCTTGTTTTAGAAAGAAATCCCGATATTCTTTTCAATATGGGGCAAAAAAAGAAAAATCAAATTCTTGTTGGCTTCGCAGCTGAAACAGAAAATATAATTGAAAATGCTAACAAAAAATTAATTAAAAAAAATCTAGATTTCATAGTTGCTAACAATGCAGAGAATATGCAAAAATCTACAAACAGCATTCAAATCATAAAAAGAAATGGAGAAAATATAATTTTTGACGAGCAACCTAAATCAGAGATTGCAAAATACATATTTGATGAAATCATCAAAGAACTTAAATAATTTTATCTCAAGACAAAAAAGAACAGGAGAATGTTCCTGTTCTTTTTTTACAAAAGTATCATTTTAGTGTTTTCTTCTACTTTCTATTACTGATCCGTGACATTTTAGATATTCTAAATCCTCTCCAGATATAACTATATCCGAATATCTCTTTTTATCAGAGTTATCTGAAACCAGTCTTATTTCATCTTTTTTTATTTTAACTCGTTTTATATATGTTTGATCATGATAATTTAAAACACAAACTTTTCCATCTATACTTTCAATCTCTTTTTTCAATGGATTGATTATCACTAAATCTCCATCTGAAAGCGTTGGAAACATTGAATCTCCTGTAACTTCTACCATAAAAGCGTTTTTAGGAACCCCTACATTAGGAACAGAGCTTAAAATCTCCATTCTAGTGTTGTCCTCAAAATTTGCATGCCCCAATCCTGCTGCTGCTTTTCCTAGCACAGGAAGTGATATGATCTTTGTTTGTTTATCCTCTTTTAAGA
>DIXX01000020.1:20652-24783 GCA_002428805.1 Cetobacterium sp. UBA6069 | reverse complement strand
TCTGAAGATATAAACTTTTCGATAAATCTTTCTATAAAATCATCCTTTGGAATTCTAATTCCTTTACGGTAATGTCCTACTACAGATAAAGAAGATTCTGTTCCTTTTGCCACATACTCTAAGGTATAATTATTTTTTATCATAAATTTCTCTAAATAAATACCAAATTTTGTTTTCACATCTTCCCCCTCTCTCTTTTTTATCATTATACTATTTTTCTACAAAAATGTAAAAAAATATTTGATTTTTTTTCTACATTAAAGTATAATTCTATTGGGTAGATTTTATATTTTTTTATTTTTAACTTATACAATTATGTAGAATGAGTTAGAGGGGGGAATTTTAATGAGATTTAAAAGAGTTTCTAATCACTTTTGGAGAGTTGAATCTAATGGTATTCTTTTTGTTGGAACTTGGGAGCAGTGTCAAAAAGAGCTGCTTAATTTATGTTTAGATAAACATCTTTTAAAAATTTAATATTCTTTTATCTAGAGATTAAGTACACTTTGTTATATAATATCAAAGTAAACTAAATTTAATCTTGGAGGTTTTTATGATTTTTGGTGAAAAAATTAAAATCAATTTTGAAAATATAGAAAATGGAACTAAATTAACAGTTTCAAACTTTCCAAAAGGAGTTTCTATCACAGCCTTAGATTTTGGAAAAGATTTAGCTAAAAGAACTATGGAGGGATACTCTCCAAATCCACTTGAAGAGATCGATGTTATCTCTGGTATAAATGAAGAGTTGACAACTGGTGAAGACATAGTTTTTATATATACTCACGGAGATTTTATATCTAGTACAATTCTTGTAGGAGCTCTTTGCAAAAAGCTTATTACAACCCTGCCGACTGCTACTCCTCTTGAAATTGGTGGAATTTTCCACGGAGAAAAAAATGATGCTTATATAAGAGTGGCTATTCAAAAAATGATTATTACAAACGATGCTTTAGGTAGCTCGCTTGAAATAAATCTTCCTTTCGAGACAGATATGAATCTATTTAAAAGTAGATTTTCTAATATAGCCTTCTCTTTAATTCCTGAGGTTCAATCTATACAATTTGGTCTTGGTGCACCTATATCTAAAAAAGCTAATTCTAATCTAGGAGTTATCCCTAAGAGAGTAGAGGTATCTTTAGCTCCTCATATAGAGAGTAAAATTCCTGCTTTAGCTCTTGTTTACGATATAGTTTTCGAAAGTTTAGCTATTTTTACTTTGGTTAACCTTTAAATTTTGATACTTTTAGGAGGAAATTATGCAAAAACTTCTTAACGATTTAATTGAAAAACATAGAGAAATTACAAAACAGGGAAAAGTCGCAAGTTATATACCCGAATTAGAAAAAGCTAATTCTGAAGATCTTGGAATATACGTTTTAGATAATGATGGTAATGAGTATTTTGCTGGTGACTACAACGTGAAATTCACAGTTCAAAGTATCTCTAAAGTAGTAGCTCTTATGCTCGCTATTCTAGATAATGGAGAGGAATATGTTTTCTCAAAAGTAGGAATGGATCCAAGTGGTGATCCATTTAACTCTTTTAGAAAGCTTGAAACTTCAAGTAGAAGAAAGCCTTACAACCCTATGATAAATGCTGGCGCTATTGTTGTTTCATCCATGATAAAAGGAGAGGATGCAAAACACAAATTCAATAGACTTCTTGAATTTTTTAAAAAAATAACAGAAGATACCTCTCTTGAATTAAATCCAAAAGTTTATCTAAGTGAATCTGAAACTGGAAATAAAAATAGAGCTATGGGTTACTATTTGAAAGCTGAAGGTATAATCTCAGGAAATGTTGAAGATGCCTTAGAGGTTTACTTTAAACAATGCTCTATCGATGTAACTGCTAAAACCATAGCAAAACTAGGTCTTTTTTTAGCTAACGAGGGTAGATTATCTAATGGAGAGCAGGTTGTTTCAGAACGTGTTACTAGAATTGTTAAAACGCTTATGGTTACATGTGGTATGTATGATAATTCTGGAGAGTTCGCTGTCAGAGTTGGGCTTCCGTCTAAAAGTGGCGTAGGTGGAGGAATCGTTTCTGTTGTTCCACATAAAATGGGAATTGGTATCTACTCGCCATCTTTAGACCAAAAGGGAAATCCTATTGCAGGAATATCTTTATTAGAAGAACTTTGTTCTGAATTAAAATGTAGAATATTCTAAAAAAATGGATGGGTGTAGAAGTACCCATCCATTTTAAATATCCCAATCTTTAAATATATTTTTTTTACTATATTTCTCTAAATCTTTTTCTTCTAAAACCCTTCTTTTTGAATTTAATATACTTCCTTTTCCTTTATTCCTATACTCAAAAAACCTTGCATTATCCGGAGAGAATCCAGACATAGAGTCCCACCCCAACTCTTTTATGTGCTCGCCTAAATTAGAATTCATAATCAATGCACTCGGATTATGCCCTTCTCTTTTCCCAGGATGCCAAGGTCTTCCTATAAAAATAGTGTTTTTTTCTGCATTACTTAAAAAGCTACACCTGTCAAATACATAGCCCACCTCTTCTGTCTCCAAGGTTGAAGGTGCTATTGCATATCCAACTCCAGTTTTTCTAGCTATTGAATAGATTTCACAATTTTCAAAGTAAGCCTGTGCTCCTCCAAATATAAAATCTACATTTCCTTCTATATAACTATTTTTATAGTATTGTCTACCTTTATTCGCATAAAGTGTATCTTGATATCCTAAAAAATCACACTCCTCAAAATAAGAGGTGTCTGCATCATTTTTTAAAGCTACCGCTTGCTTATTTTCGAAATTTGAATTTGGATAATCAAAATCATTTTTAAAAACTATCTTTTTAGCAGTAAAGCCTTTAGCATTTTCAGTTAAAGTTACCGAAGCACTTCCACTTGTTCCATATGTTTTTTCAAAATTTTGCTTCATTGGTGTTCCTGAAGCATCCCCCCAAACTAAAATTACCTTTCCTCTTTCTTCAGCAATTAAAGTAATATTAGGTTTATCTATAACAACCTTCTCTCTGTAAACTCCATTTTTTAAATATATTGTTGCTTCTTGCTGAATCTTATCTATTACACTTTGAAGACTACAAGTATCATCTATATGTATTAACATTTGACCACATCCTAATTTTTTAAAGAGTTACTCCATTCTTAAAAATAGCAATCTCTTTAAAATTATTTAGTTCATTATTTGTCTCTCTTCCTTCAACAACATCTATTATATATTCTACAAATTCATCCAGCAAACTCTTCATATCTATATCTTCGTTTAGTAACTTTCCAGCATCAAAATCTATCCATTTTGGTTTCTTTTTAGCTAACTCACTATTCGTTGATATTTTTACTGTCGGAACAAATCCACCATAGGGTGTTCCACGTCCTGTTGTAAATAAAACTACGTGAGCTCCCGCTGCTCCTAAAGCTGTTGTAGCTACTAAATCATTTCCAGGAGCTTCTAGTAAAATAAGTCCTTTTGTTTTTGCAATTTCACCATATTTTAAAACATCCTGAACTTTAGAAACCCCAGATTTTTGAGTACATCCTAAGGATTTATCCTCAAGCGAAGAGATTCCTCCCTCTTTATTTCCTGGTGAGGGATTTTCATAAATACATTGGTCATATGATATGAAATATTTTTTAAAATTATTAACCATCTCTACGGTTTTATTGAATACATCCTCTGTTACACATCTCTGCATGAGTAAAGTTTCCGCTCCAAACATCTCTGGAACCTCAGTTAATATCGTTGTACCATTATGCTCCACCAAATAATCTGAAAATTCTCCAACAAGAGGATTTGCTGTGATTCCAGAAAATCCATCTGACCCACCACACTCAAGGCCGATAACTAAATCTCCGAACTCTCTTTCAACCCTTTCATCTAATAAAATTTTGTCATACAACCCTTTCAAAAGATTAATGCCTTCTTCAACTTCATCTTCAACATCTTGGGCTATTAAAAACTTTACTCTATCAGAATCGTATTCACCTAAGGTCTCTTTAAACTCTTTTATCTGATTATTTTCACATCCTAAACCAAGTACCAGTACTCCTCCTGCGTTTGGATGTTTAACTATATTTTGTAAAATTGTTCTAGTATTGATATGATCTTCTCCGAGCTGAGAACATCCATAATTATGTTTAAA
>DIXX01000020.1:12343-20394 GCA_002428805.1 Cetobacterium sp. UBA6069 | reverse complement strand
CCGACTCCATTTACACATCCAACTGTTGGAACTATCCAAAGCTCATTTCTTATCCCTATTTTATTATTTTTTCTAGAATAAACCCTCACTTTTCTAGATTTATTTCTTTTTAAATCCTCTTTATTCATATTCTCATATGAGTATTTATCTAAATCATTTAAATTCGTTTTTAAATTATGAGTATGAATCCATTCTCCAACTTCTAAATTTTTTAAGCTATGTCCTATGGGCATTCCATACTTTATTATATTTTGATTTAATTGGATGGCTTCTATTGCAAACTTATGCCCTTTTTTTATGTCCTCTTTCAACTTAAGTTTTTTTCCATCAATCTCTATAACTTCACCTTCAGGAATAAAACACAAGGCAACACCAACATTATCTTTCCTGTTAATTTTTATATATTTTTTCATATTGCCCCTCTTTATAAATCATTTTTTAACCTCTTATTTTCTCTCCTATATTTCCAATTATATCTACATTTTCAAAAGTTACATTCTCAGAATTTTTTATAAAAAATCCTGCTTTTGCCTCTTTTTCAACAAATGACATCATCGCTGGATAATCTTCTTCAACTTCAACTTCTGTAAATTTAATACTTACATTTTTAAATTTTACATTTTGAATCGGTTTCTCTGGTAATCCATATAAAAATCCAGCACAAACCTCTGTATCTTTGCACTCAATATCTTCAAAAACTAGATTTTTAATTTGAGGGGTTCCTTTATCTACAGGTAACTTTTCTTTTGAATAAACATATTCTGTTTTTCCATCTGGATCACAGAAATAAAATGAGTTAAATACAAATGGAACTTTTACTGCATCCATATATACATCTTTAACTGTTATTCCATCTACGACTCCTGTTTCTCCTCTTCCCCTTCTAGTTTTTACTCTAATCCCTTTATCTGTTTTATAAAACACACACTTTTCAATCACTATATTTTTTACTCCACCAGACATTTCGCTTCCTATAACAACACCACCGTGACCATATTTCATATGACAATGTTTTATTAAAAAATTCTCAGAAGGAGTTTTTAATTTTTCACCTAAATATAATTTTCCTGATTTTATAGCTATACAATCATCACCTACAGAGAAGTCTATTCCTAAATACTCTACATTTTTACAAGATTCTGGATCTATTCCATCTGTATTCGGTGAATCTGCTGGATTTTCTATTTTTAAGTTTATAAATCTTAAATTTTCACAAAAGAAAGGATGAACTGTCCATGATGGAGAGTTTTTTATCGTTACTCCTTCCAATATAATGTCTTTACAATGATTCAAAAATATTGATCTCGGTCTCCAAGCCCCTCTTCTAACTTTAGGATTTTCCCACCAATTCTCTTTAGAAGCTTGACCATTAATAACTCCTTCACCGAGTATTTTTATATTTTGAACATTTATTCCTGTTATTATAGATGAAAAACTATCTAGTGGATTTCCTTCCCAAGTTCCTAAGTAATACTCTTCATCCTTCTCATTTTCAATAAATCCTGGTAAAATTCCAAAATTTTCTCTTTTTGTATCTCCTAAAATCTCTGCACCTTTAGCTAATTCTAGGGTCATATCACTTTTTAAAAATAAAGATGTCACCAAATACTTTCCTGCAGGAACAAATACTCTTCCATCTTTCGGACAAGACATTATTGCTGTTTGTAAAGGAAGAGTATCATTTGATACTCCATCCCCTTTAACACCAAATCTTTTAACATTAAGAGTAAAACTCTCAACTGCCGTTTTAAACTCTTTCTTTATAACTTGATTCTCATCTTCAAAAATCTCTAAAGTATAATTTGTATCTGGATCTAAACCGTAAACACTATTTACTACCTTTTCAACTGTAAAAATTCTATCTCCAATTTTTGCATTCAGCTTCTTTTTCAAATAAAATTTTTCATTGTTTTCTATTATAAATGTGATGCTTCTTGAATTTATTAAAGTTATATTTATGTTCATATTTTCCCCTTTTATCCTTTTACTCCTCCAGCAGATATTCCATCAACAAAGTGTCTTTGTGCAGCAAAGAATACAAGTAACGAAGGCGTCAATCCTATTATTGACATCGCTAGAATTTGATTCCAATTTACATTACTGCTTACATCCATCGACATCTTTAAAGCTAGTGCAACTGGATATTTTTCTACACTCGATAGATAAATTAAAGGCCCCATAAAATCGTTCATTGTCCACATAAATTGGAATAAAGCTACTGAAATTATTGCAGGTTTTAGCATTGGAACCATTATATACACAAGTGTTTGTAACGGATTACATCCATCTACACAAGCTGCTTCCTCTATCTCTTTAGGTAATCCTCTGATAAACTGTATTAGCATAAATACGAAGAACGTATCTGTTGCAAATGCTGCTGGTACAAATAGTGGTAAATATGTATCTAACCAACCAAAGTTTTTATACATCAAAAACTGCGGAATTCTTAAAACAACATTTGGTAATAGTAGTGTTGAGATTAAGATTCCAAACAAAATTTTCTTTCCTGGGAATTTAAATCTTGCAAATCCATATGCTGTTAAAACTGCTGAAACTATCGTTAAAACAACTTTTGGAATTACAATTTTAAATGTATTCAAAAAATATGTAGCGAATGTGTACTCTGTCGAAGTTTTCCATCCGTTAATATATCCTGTAAAATCAAATTTAAAATCTTTTGGTATAAATCCTATACTTGTAAATATATCTGCATTTGTTTTAAATGAAGCTCCTAATAACCAGATTAAAGGATATAACATTGCAATTCCAACTACTGCTAAAATTGTATATCTTATTCCTAACTTTACTCCTGATATAATAGCCCTTTTCTTAGCTCTAACTAAATTTTCTCTTCTTATCTCCTCTGTTATACTTCCTGTTAAAATAGTTTTATTAATATTTTCCATTTTTTACTCCTCCCCACTATCAGAGTAGTGTACCCAATATTTTTGACTTCTAAATGAGAACAGTGTAAACACCATAATTATCATAAATAGTACCCATGATATTGCAGATGCATAACCCATTTGATAATAGTTAAATGCATTATCATATATCAATAGTGGTAATAGTTTTGTTGAATTTAGTGGTCCTCCACCTGTTATAATATATGGACCGTTAAACTCTTGGAATGCTTGAATTAACTGCATAATAAAGTTAAAGAATATAACTGGTGAAATCATTGGAATAGTTATATGGAAAAACATCATCATTTTCGATGCTCCCTCAATTCTTGCAGACTCATACAGCTCCTCTGGAATATTTTTTAATGCCGCTAAGAAAATTACCATTGCAGATCCAAACTGCCAAGCTCTTAAAAGACTTACAGTGAACAGTGCATATCTTGGATCCCCTAGCCATGATATAGACTCAAATCCTAGGGCTCCGATTATTATATTTATTAACCCTTGATCCGAAAATAAGAATCTCCATAAAACAGCAATCGCAACACTTCCACCTAAAATTGATGGAATATAGTAAGCCGTTCTAAAAAAGTTTATTCCTTTTAATTTATAGTTAAGAATATTTGCTATAAACAATGCAAAAGCAAGTTTAATTGGAACTGTTATAAAAACATATTTCAGTGTATTTGATAAAGTTTTTATAAATAATGGATCATTAAAAAGTTTTATATAATTCGAAAGACCTACAAACTTTGGAGCACTTAATAAGTTATAATTTGTAAAACTTAGCCATAATGAAGATACAAATGGATAAGCTGTAAATACTAAAAATCCTATTATCCAAGGTGCTATAAATAAATATCCATTCATTTTTTTACTTCTCATTATTCATCACATCCCTTTATGTTATTTAAATAAAAATATTCACTATAAGCCATTAGGAAAATTCCACTACCTTTAACATCATCTTCTACAACTGGTTCTGAAAGGTAATACTCGTAGCTTCCATCTCTATTTTCTCCATTGAATCCACCTAACCCAGCTACTAAGCAAATTCCACCTAAAGCTAAGCTACCGTTCTCTTCACCTTTTAAGTATTCTTTACATATCCCTTCAAAAGCTTTTTTTCCTATTTCAGCATATTTTTCACTTATATACCCTAATCTTGCACCCTTCATCATCGAGTAAGCAACCATAAGACTTCCTGAAGTTTCTAAATAATTTCCTTTTTCAGTTTGCTTATCAACAACTTGGTACCACATATTTTTTTCCAAATCTCTATATTGATCAATCCCTTTCACAGCTTCTTTAAATAAAATTTGAAGACCTCTGTACTCAGTGAATATCTCTTCAGACATATATTCAAGCGTATCAACCATTGCCATTAAATGCCATCCGATTGCTCTCAACCAAAAATTTTTAGAAAGCCCTGTTTCTGGGACTACCCAACTACATTTTCTTGCGGTATCCCATCCATGATAATGAAGTTTTTTATTCTCATCAAACATATTTTCTCTAACATTTACAAAATGTTTGAATATATCAGCATAGTTTCTCTTTCCATTAAATTCTGTTTCATACCTTATATAAAAAGGTTCAACCATATATAATCCATCTAGCCAAACTTGGTTCTCATATCTTTTTTTGTGCCAAAAATTTCCTTGTGGAACTCTTGGATGCTCTAATACTTGTTCATGAAGCTTTTCTATGGCTTTTCTATATTTTTCATTCTTTGTGAAATTATAAGCATCAAATAAAACCTTTCCTGCATTTATATTATCTATATTAAACTCAGATTTATCGTATCCCTTTATAACTCCGTTTTCCCCAATAAACTCTTCAAGATACTCATATACAAACTCTAGGTATTTTTTATTTTCTGTAGCTTTATATAATAACATCGCTCCCTGTAATAAACATCCATCCTCATAACACCATTTTCCTTTATAGGGTTCATAGCTTTTTAAGTAATCGGTTATATATTTTTCTGACCTTGATTTAATACAATCCATTATGTTACCTCCCATAATTATTTTACACTAGTATCCTAGTAAACATTTTAAAAAAAGTCAAGACTTTTTTATTTTAAAATTGCGTCTTTTGTTTTTATATGGAATCTTATGTCCCTTTAATGTAAGGTTTATGCGCTGGTAATTATTTTGGATTTGATTAATATTTTGCACATTTTAATATTTCTGGTATAATAAATTAGAATACAAAGGAATCTTTGGGAGGTGCATTTTGAATTTATCAAAAGTTAATCGTCAATTTGGCGAAAATACAAAAAACTTTATATATAGAGTTTTAAAAACGAATATAATGATACTTAACATACAACCTGGAACAGGAATCAGTGAATCCGATATTGGAGAAACACTTGGAGTTAGTAGAACTCCTATTAGAGAGTCGGTTGTTAAGCTTTCAGAAGAAAGACTTATGGATGTATATCCACAAAAGGGCTCTTTCGTTTCTTATATAGATTTGAAGTTAGTTGAAGAAGCTTTCTTTATGAGAAAAATTGTTGAAAGAGAGGTTTTAAAGTTAGCTACTCTAAATTTTTCTGCTCAATCAATTAAAGAGCTTGAAAAAAATTTAAAATTCCAAAATATCATTGCACAAATTGAAGAAGACCATACTGAGTTATTCTTTTTAGACAATGATTTTCACAGAATTATTTATAAAGAAGTTGGGAAAGAGAGAGTTTGGGAAGCTGTCCAATCACTTAGTACTCATTATGATCGTGTTAGGTTTTTAGATGCTATTGAAAAAACTAACCTTATTCCTACTCTCGATCAACACAAAGAAATTATTAATATCATTAAAAATGGTGAAACTGATAAAGTTGATGCTATGATTGATAAACATCTTTCTAATTTTAAAAATAAAATTGGCTATCTTATTGAAAAATACCCAAATTACTTTTTAAAAAATTAGACCCGCAACTAAAGCGGGTCTTTTTTTAAACTCTTTTTTCCCAATCAACCTTTTGGTAAAGAATAATCGCAAATATCAATGCAAATAAATTACTAAATAACATTGAATACCAAATTGAAAATTCATTTAACCTCATAATTTTTTCAAAAAATAAGATAAATGGAACTCTAAATATCCAAACTCTTCCAAAATGTGAATACATTCCAAACTTTGTATGTCCTGTTCCTTGAAAAACAGCTGCTATCGATTGAAATATTGCCCAAGGTATAACACTTACAAGCATTATTTTTAAATAATTTATAGAATGTCTCTTTATTTCCGAATCAGTTGTAAAAATATCAACTACCGGACTTAAAATTAAAAATAAAATTATTATTGATACCAATCCTATAAATAAACCCGATATTATTCCTGCTCTTAAAATTGTTTTGGCTTTTCTTACATCCCCTGCTCCAATACTTTGCCCAACCAAAATAGCAACTGCTGTTCCTATTCCATTTATTAAAACATAAACAATATTGTTTATTCTATTCCCAACTCCGTAAGCTGCCAAAACTTCAGTTCCATACTTTACAACAAAAATATTTATGATTATAAAACTCAATGAATTAGTTATTGTTGTTAGTGAGGAAGGTATTCCTAGCCTTACAATTCTAAACAATATATCTTTTTGAACTTTAAAAAATACAACTCGAATCTCTTTTTTTCTATTTAATTCATAAATACAATATAGTCCCAATAAGAAATTTGCTATCAAGGTTGCAATTCCAATTCCATATATCCCCATTTTTAATTTATTAACAAAGATTGAATTTAAAACTATGTTTACAAGTGTTGAAGTAGCTATTAGATATAAGGGATGCATACTTTTCCCTTTTGAATTTTTTATAGTTATATATGTTGAAATTATAAAAGTAAAAGGAATTGTTAAAAAAATAAACCTAATATAAATTCTACTTTTTTCTAATAATTCACCGTTAGCTCCAGAAATCTTCAAAATTTGATTACAAAATAAAAATGACAGTAACATTATAGCTGTTGAAAGAAATAGATTTATACTTAATAATTGACTATTTATTTTTACAACATCTTTTTTTCTTCCTTTTCCTACTAATTGACTTATTATTATTCCTCCTCCAATTGCAAATCCACTTCCAGCACCTATTATCATCTGTGTTATTGGACTTGTAAATGATGAGGTTGCTAACTCTACTCCTCCAATTTTTCCCATATAATAAGAATCAGCTAAATTATATAAGTTTTGCAAAAAATTGGATAAAATTATTGGTCCTGCTAAAAAAAATAGTTTTTTGTAATCACTCCATGTAGTTTTATAAACTCTAACTTTTTCTTCATCCACGTGGTTTTCCTCCGGTTGTTTCATACTATTTCAGAACTTATTTTCGAAAAGTTCATAATAAAAATTTGACTTTTTTAATTTTTTGAGGTATGTTTTAAGTGTAAGCACTTTTAACTTGTATCCTAGAATGTTAACATACTACAGATCAAGTTTCAATTTTTTTTTATAATACGGGAGGTAAGGTTTATGGATTTTAAAAAATTACTTTTATTAAGTTCTGTTGCGGTGGGTATGGCCTACCCAACAATAACTTTGGCTAATTCTAAAGTTGTAAACTTAAAAATGTCTTGGTGGGGCGGAGACGATAGACATAAAAGAACTTTAGAAGCACTAAAGCTATTTGAAGAAAAGCATCCTAATATCAAAGTTAGAGGAGAATATGGTGGATGGAGTGGTTGGCAAGAGAAAGTAACTACTCAAATAATTGGAAATACTGCACCTGATGTTATGCAAATCAACTGGAACTGGATCGATCTTTTTTCAAAAGATGGAACTGGATTTTACGATTTAAATAAACTATCTGATACTATAACTCTTAGCAATTATAGTGCTGATATTTTAGAACAATGTAGTGTTAACGGAAAACTAAACGCTATTCCTGTTGGAATGACTGGAAAGGTTTTCTATATAAACGAAACAACTTACACTAAGGCTGGTTTACCAGTTCCTAAAAACTTCGATGAGATGATCTCTTCAGCAAAAGTTATTAGAGAGAAATTAGGAAATGATTACTATGCTTTTGATACAGACGCATATGGCGCTCTTCTTTTAATGCTTTATAAATTAGAGCAAGAAACTGGAAAGCCGTTCATTGTTGATAATAAAGTAGCTTATTCTGAAGCTGAAGTTATAGA
>DIXX01000020.1:0-12052 GCA_002428805.1 Cetobacterium sp. UBA6069 | reverse complement strand
CCTTTAGATCAACATCCGAGCTGGATCCAAGGAAAATATGCTGGAACTTATGAATGGGATAGTTCAGCTCAAAAATGGCAAGATGCTCTTGAAGGAAATCAAAAACTTGTTCTTGCTGATTTCCCAACAGAATTTGGACCTAATAAATCAGCTTTCAATAAAGTTTCTATGGCTTTTGCTATAAAGAAAAACACTAAAAACCCTAAGGAAGCCGCTACTCTTATAGAGTTCTTAACTACTGATCCTGAAGCTGTTAAAATCTTAGGAACTTCTAGAGGTATCCCATCTAACAGTTCAGCAGTAGCTACTTTAGAAGGAAGTGGACAACTTACAGGATTAGCTTTTGAAGCTAATAATGCAGTTAAAGAATTTGCAGGTAAAGGAATTCATCCTCTGTTTGAACATAAAAAATTAAATACTGACTTAAGAGGAGTTATTGAAAGTCTTGGATATGGTAAATCATCAATTGAACAAACAGCTAAAGATATAATTTCAACAACTAATCAATTTTTATCAGAAAATCAATAAGAAATTTTATTTATAAGGAGAAGGTCTATGAGTTATAAAAAAGCAATTTTTCTATCGTTAACAGCTTTTTCAGCTTTCACAGCTTGTAATAAAGATAAAGAAAATACTACCTCTAATCCCACTATCAATCAAGAAGTTACCTTAAGAGTTTCTTGGTGGGGAGGAGATGATAGACATAAAAAGACTTTAGAAGCTTTAAAACTATTTGAACAAAAGTATCCTAATATAAAAATAAAATCTGAATATGGTGGTTGGCAGGGTTGGCAAGAAAAAATAACTACTCAAATGGCAGGAAATATGGCTCCAGATCTTATGCAAATTAACTGGAACTGGATAAATATTTTCTCTAAAAACGGAGATGGCTTCTACAACCTTAATGATCTTAACTCTACCATCGATTTGAATCAGTATGATAAAAACATCTTAGAGCAATGTATCGTTAATGGAAAATTAAATGCTATTCCTTATGGAGTAGCTGGAAGAGTTTTTCTTTACAATAAAACTACTTATGATAAAGCTGGCCTAGCTCTACCTAAAAGTTTTGACGATATTATCAGTTCTACAAAAATTATGAAAGAAAAACTTGGAAACGATTATTTTGGATTTGAAACTGATTACTATGGAGCTCTTCTTCTTATGCTTTATAAGTTAGAGCAAGAAACTGGAAAACCATTTATTGTTGATAATGCAGTAGCATATACGTCAGAACAAGTAAAAAATGCAGCTGATTTTTACCTTAATTTAGTAAACACAAAAACTATCCCATCTTTAGAGGATAGAGCTGCTGCTGGAAATATCCAACTCGATCAACACCCTAGTTGGATTGTTGGAAAATTTGGTGGAACTTATGAATGGGATAGTGCCTCTCTAAAATGGAGAGATTCATTGGAAAAAGGACAAGAATTAGTTGTTGGAGAGTTTCCAAAAGACTTCGGACCACATAAATCTGGTTTTTCAAAGGTGTCAATGGCTTTAGCAATAAATAAAAATACTAAACATCCTAAAGAAACTGCTCAACTACTAAACTTCTTAGTTTCTGATCCTGAAGCAGTTAAAATTCTTGATGTATCTAGAGGAATACCTGCTAATGCTTCAGCTATCTCTACTTTGAAGGCTAATAATCTATTAGATCCATTTATTTCAGAAGCTAATAATAAAGTTATTGAATTTGCAGGTAAAGGAATTCATCCTTTATTTGAACATAAACAGCTCCACGCATCTCTTAAAGATATTGTTGATAAGCTAGGATATAATCAACTTTCTTCTGAAGAAGCTGCTAATCAATTAATTTCTGTAACAAATAATTTCTTAAAAGAAAATAATTAGGAGGAAATTAAAATATGACAAAAGCTTTAAAGCTTTCACTTTTTCTAGGGCTAACAACTTTAGCCCTCGCAAAAGTGGAGTACTCACAAAATGACAAAATTAGATTAGAAAGTGTTGAAACATTTTATAGCAATATTTTAAAAGATGGTAAAAGTAAAACAAATCCAACTCCATTACTTGCTGATGGAATAAATATTTTAACTAAAGAACCTGTTGAATGGATATATCCAAATGGAGATAAAGTTAAAATATCAAATTTTGCAAATCAACAAAACTTTTTAAGAACACTTATAAGTTTATCTGAGGTTACTGGGGATTCAAAATATAAAAACACAGCAGTTGATATGACAAAATATTTTTTAAATAATTTTACTGATAAAAATGGTCTTTACTACTGGGGAGGTCATAGATTTGTTAACTTGGATACCCTAAAACTGGAAGGTCCACAAGATAAAAACCAAGTTCATGAACTAAAAAATCACTTCCCTTATTATGATTTTTTATATGAAGTTAACCCTGAGAACACAAAACAATATATCACAGCTTTTTGGAATGCTCATGTAGAAGATTGGAAAACTCTTGATATGGGAAGACATGGAAGTTATAGTAAAAATCTAGACAAGGATATCTTTAAAAACAATATTCCTAAAGATATTGTTGATCCGTCTAAGCTACCTATCTTACCAGAAACAAAAGGACTAACATTTATAAATGCAGCTTCTGATTTAGTTTACTCAGCTTATACTTTAAACAACTTTGAAAATAATCCATATATGATTAATTGGGCAAAAACTCTTTTAAAACAATTTGAACTTGCTAAAAATCCTAAAACTGGAGCACCTGTATACCAATTCTCTTCTCCAAAACAAAGAGAATGGCCACCGAAATCTGACTCTGATACAAACTCTAAGTTTGGTGATAGAGCTTCTAGACAATTCGGTCCTGAGTTTGGTGATATAGCAAAAGAGGGAAATGCCTTGTTTAAAGGAAATGCCAAAGCTATAGTTGTTGATAACGCTCTAGTTTTAACTGAAATCTATAAAAAAACTGGGGATAAAGATCTATTAAATTGGTCTGTTGACACTCTTAAAAACTTCTACAAAGTTGCTTTTGACTTTGAGACTGGAGAGATTAAACCTGTATGGAACGATGGAACTGATTTAACAGATTATGTTTTAGTTAGAGATGGATACTATGGTAAAAAAGGTTCTAAGCTTACTAGAACAAAACCAACAACTGAAGAATATCCTTTAGCACTTATTCGGTCTTATGAGGTTTCTAAAGATAATGATCTTTGGAGTTTCGCTAGAGGAATGGTCAATAAAACATTTAATTTAGGAGATATTGGAACTCCTGATGGAAAAAATATCAACCTTGATTTAAATACAAAAAATGCATCACCTTACGCTATTTTCTTAATGACTGACCTTTACAGCATCACAAAAAATGATAGCTATTTGAAAATGGCAAGAGTTATCGGAGATAATATCGTAAGTTCTAAATTTAAGAACGGGTACTTTGTTGAAAGTACAAACTACTTAAATTCTAGAGTTGATTCACCTGAAGCACTAGCTCTAGTTACTCTAGATGCCACTTTAAAGGGAAAAGAAAACTCTATTCCTAAATATATCACAAGTGGTGGATATATCCACGGTGAACATATTGAAGGAAACTCTGTATATGACAAAAATGTAATTTATAAAAAAACGATTTAGGAGAAACAATTATGATGAAAGTGGGAATTAGAGCTCACGATATGGGAAACTACAATTTAGAGGATTTCTCATCACTTTTAAAAAAAATAACATCACTTGATGGACAATGTATGCAACTAGCTTTGGGGAAATCTTTTATTAATTTTAAAGTTTCAAAAGAAAATCTTAATACTGATTTAGCTGGTTTTTTAAAAAATAATCTAACTAAAGAAAAAGTTAGACTTTCTGTTTTAGGTTGCTATATCAATATGGGAAATCCAGATAGAGAAAAAAGATATGCTGATATTGAGAAATTTAAATATCACCTTGAGTTTTCTAAAAATTTTGACAACTGTATTGTTGGAACTGAAACTGGTTGTCTAACAACTGACTATACTTACACACCTTTAAATGACACTGAGGAAGCATTTAATACTTTCTTAGATACTTTAAAAGAGATTGTTAGTCATGCTGAAAAAACTGGTACGTTTGTTGGTATTGAAGGAGTTAAAAAAGATATTATCTGTACTCCTGAAAAGATGGACTTAGCTCTAAAAGCTGTTCCCTCTGAAAATCTAAAGGTTATATTTGATCCAACTAACTATTTAGATATTACAAATTTCCAAAACCAAAAAGAGATTATCGAGAAAGCTTTTGAGCTTTTCTCTGACAAAATTCAGATTATCCATTTAAAGGATTTCTTAGTAGAGGATAATCGTCTTAAAGTCGTTCCTATTGGTCATGGAAACTTTGATATAAAAACTCTTTTAGAGTGTATAAAAAAATATAATTTAGATGTTGATATTCTTCTTGAAAATTCAACACCTGAAACAGCTAAAGAGTGTGTTAAGTTTATAAATGAATCAAACATATAGATAAAAAAGATTAAAACAAGATTAACTATTTAGTTTTCATTAAAATAAAAAGGGGGAGACTTAAATGTCCAAAAAAATTATTTTATTATTAGCTAGTATTTTATCTGTAGGTGCATTTGCACACACAATCGAGTTCGGTTTCGAAAATGAGCAATATGATAGTAAGTACAATACCTCAGATGTATTTATGCCTTATGTAAGTGGAAGTATTACACCTAAAAATTCCGCTTTAAAACTTGATTTTAAGTATCTTTATCAAGATCAATATGGAAAAGAAAGAGCAGAAGGAACAAATGCAAGATTTAAAACAAAAAGAGATAGATTTGAGATGTTTGCAAGTGGTTATAAATACAATAATGGAAACTTCACTCTATCTCCAAAAGTTGGATTTAGATATGAGCAGTGGGATATAAACGATAATAGTTCTAGTAGTCAAGCAAAAAGAACTTTAGGATTAAGATTTTTCCCAGATATGACTTATAAACTATCTGATACAACAAATCTATATCTAAGTGGATTTACTGGACCTGTTTTTGCTGAGGTTGATAAAAAATCAAGATTAGGAGAAGTTGGTTCTGAAACATATAATAGCGATTGGTACCAAGAGGTTCAATTACTTGGAATTAGACATAGATTACCTAATAAAGACTCTGTTTGGGCTTCTATCTACAACGAATATAAATACTCTGAAGATTCTTCTGAATACATCCGTTGGCAACTTAGAGTTGGATACAACTGGAACGCTACTAGCAAATTAGCTATTAATCCATTTGCAAGATTTGATCTTCATTACAACGAGGAAGATATCAAAAAAAATAGCAAAACATACAAGGATACAAGAGATAAAAATGAGACAAGACTTGGAACGACATTCAATTATAAAATCGATCCTACTTTAACTTTTGTTGGTGAAGTTTACTGGCAAACAGCTATGCAAGAAGCATATAATGGAAGTTCATCTCCTGACAAAGATAGAATGTTCTACAAACTTGGTTTAAGAAAATCATTCTAGTATAATTTTTTTCGTAAAATTCCCGCTTTTAAAATAAAAACCCCTCGCACGAGGGGTTTTTATTTTAATGAATTATTTTTTTCCCATTTTCTGTACCCTCTTTTGATAAAAGATGAGTCTTTTTATTCACTGCCATTTCTGCATATTTTTCAAGAATTGCTGGTAAGTCAGAATTTTCTACCAACTCTTTATAAACTGAATCATCAGCTATTTTTGAAGCTACTTTATACTTTACTTCACTATTTATATCGATTTCGAAATCACCACTAAACTCTCCATATACAGGATCTAGGTTCGGTTCAATCTCTTTTACCATCTCCGCTACCACCATTGAAAATATTTTTTTTACCTCTTCAACTCCTTGTGCTTTAGACATTCTAACTTTATACTCTCCCCAATATTTAGAATCTACCTCTGAAAATGATTTTTTGTATCCCATTTTTTACCTCCTCAACTCTAGTTTTTATAGGTTATATATCCCTATCTACTACAACTTGTCATCGCTTCCTTTTTTCTTTTATTTTTTTAAATTCCTCTTGTCTTTATAGATTTAATTCTCTATAATATTGTCATAATAGATTAAATTTTATGGAGGATTTTATGGGTATAAAAGTTGTGGTTTCTTTTAGCGGGGGAAAGGATAGTATGTTATCTTTACATAAAGCAATCTCACTTGGATATGAGCCGATTGCTCTTATGACAACAATAAATAAAAGTAAAGGTGAATCTTGGTTCCATGATATTTCAATAGATCTTTTAAAACAAGTTTCATCTTCTACAAGTATTCCTCTACTTATTGTTGAATGCGAGGGGGATAATTACGAAAAATCATTTGAGAATGCATTAAAAAGCATGAAAACATTAGGAGCAGAAGGTTGTGTCTTTGGTGATATAGATATCGAGCATCACAGAAAATGGGGTGAAGAAAGATGTAACAATACAAAATTAAAATCAATTTTTCCTCTATGGCAAAATAATAGAGAACAATTAGTTAAAGAGTTTATAGACTTGGGATACAAAGCTATTATAAAAAAAGTTAATTTAAATAATCTAAGCTCAGATTTCTTAGGAAAAACTTTAAATTATGATCTTATCGAAGAAATCAAATCTACAGGTTCAGATATTTGTGGTGAAAATGGTGAGTATCACACTTTTGTTTATAACGGTCCTATTTTTTCAAAAGAAATTTTATTTAAAAATTCAATGAAAATTACAAATGAAAACTCTCTTATTTTGGAGATTTTGTAACATTTAGAATGATGGGAAAAGACTATGACGCCGCTGTTATGGCCGTAGGGCATTGTGGGTTTGGAATGGGAGCTACTCCGAACGCTATGGCCAATATGGAGTCTTTTACAGCCGCTAACGGGCCTTCGCCAACCGCATTCTTTGCTTTGCCTCTTGTTGGCTCTTTATTCATTGATTTTGTAAACGCTTCAATTATAACCATATTTATAAATATGTTATCATAATCAATAGTAATAAAAAAGGAGAGTTAAGTAAACTCTCCTTTTTTGTTACTATTGATTTACTACTATTCTAGTTCCATCTGCCATCTCTAAAATTTGGCTTCTTTGATCTGAATATATAATTCTAGCTCCCGAACCTCTTCTATTATGATTATAATTTTGTTGAACAGGTCTTGGAGCCTCGTATAAATATCCTGGAGCAGGTATATTTGAATACTTTCGGTTTGCATTCTCTATTACAGCCTGCCTTTCATAGCCTCTACGAATCTGCGTATCTAATCTTCTTAAATCTTGTTGATGTCTATATTCACTTTGGTTGTATTGCGATCCTAGTATTAGAGCAGATCCAGTTACTATAGCAGCCCTTGTACCACCATCTAACCCTCCCCACCAGCTTGCATAGCTCAATGACGACAGTAGAAGTAGTAACGATAGTATAGCTTTCTTCATCTTATCACTCCTTAAATTTTGATAATATATTATAAATGTTTTTACAACAAAAAGCAACTTTTGTATATTTTTTTAGATGCTTACTGTGGTATAATCTAAATTAGATTTTTGATAAAGTAAATTTTTATTTTTGACCATTAGCGATGTATACTTTTAAATATGCCTCTTTTTACTTTATAAATATTCACTTCAAAATTATTTAAAATAAATTATACAGCACCAATGGACAAAAATAAATTTTAACTAGAAAGGGAGTAGATATGTCTATTAAAAAAACTAATGCTATGAGAGAGCTTGATAAAGCTAAGATACACTATGATATTATCGAGTACGAAGTTAATGAAAATGAATTAGGTGCAATCAATGTTGCTTCTAAAACTGGTACTGATATTACCAAAGTTTTTAAAACACTTGCTATTACAAACGATAAAGGTGAGTTATTTATTGCTTGTGTTCCTGGAAGTGACGAAGTAGATTTAAAAAAAGTTGCTTCTATCGTTAAATCAAAAAAAGTAGAAATGCTCGAACTCAGTAAATTAAAAGACAAAACTGGATATATAAGAGGTGGTTGCTCGCCAATTGGAATAAAAAAAAGGCACCAATCTTTAATTCATGAAAGTTGTTTAGATAAAGATTTTATATTTGTAAGCGGTGGACAAAGAGGTTTACAAATAAAAATAAATCCAAAAGATTTAATCAAATTTCTTAAAATGATAACTACTAATCTTATAGTTGAATAAATAACAGGAGTGAAAACTAATGAATACAACAACAAATATACTTATCTCTATCTTATCAGATAAAAATATCATTGGAGTTATGTCATCATCTATCTCTATTATGATATTAGGTTTTTATTTAGGAAAAACCGAAAAAGTTAAAAGTTCTTTTTCTATTCCATTAGGAGAAATTATTCTATCTCTTTCTATACCTGCATTATCATTCAATGCTTTTATGAAAGATTTTGACAAAACTACATTTAGAAATGGTTTAAACATTTTAATTTGGAGTTTTCTTATCCATTTAATTTTAATTCTAATAGGACAACTTTTTTATAAAAATTTAGACACCGAAAAACAACTAACATTAAAAATGATGTCAGTTTTTGGTGGAATAACTGTCTTTGGTATTCCTATTGTACAAGCTTTATATGGAGATTTAGGAATAATTTATTCTTCGATTTTTTCTATTCCATATAGAATCTTATTATATTCATATGGTTTTATTAAAATGTCTGGGGTTAAAATGGATAATAAAAATATAAAATCAATGTTACTTAATCCAGTTATTTTAGCAACTTTTTTAGGATTGTTTATATGGATATTTCAAGAATATCTTCCTCAAGTAAACACAAGTGGACAAAATTATGCATTTTTAAGAATTGATAAAACTGCATTTTGGATATATAAACCTCTCAGTTTTCTAGCGAGCCTATGCTCTCCTTTATCTTGGTTAGCTGCAGGACTAAAATTATCTGAGCTCTCTATTAAAGAATCATTCAAAAGTAATGTGGCTTGGCAATTTTCAATTATAAAAACTGTATTTATTCCAATTTTTATTTTAGCTACTATTTATATCTTTAATCTATTTAATATCTTAAATCTTTCTAAAGAAAGTCTCGGAGTTATAACTGTTATGATGGGAACCCCAACAGCCTCAGTTATTATAGCTTATTCTTTAAAATATAATCGAGAGCCACTTCTTACATCTAGTTGCTCTCTTCTCTCAACAATATTTAGTTTACTTACAATTCCAACTCTTATTGCTTTTTTAAATATTTTAAATATTTAATAACTTCCCTCCTGCTATTTTAGGAGGGATTTTTAAAAATAACCTTTTATATTGTATATAGATTTTTGGCCGCTTATGCTGTAGAATAAATCTAATACTTTATATTTTTATAATTTTTTATTGGAGGTTTTTATGATTTTCTTTAAAATCTTGGTTCACTTTTTTATTTTATATTTTTTCTATTTTTACAAACAAAAATTTCCATCTTCATTTTTTATAAATATATTAATAATTTTGTATTTTTTTATTAGTTTTTATATTTATTTTATTTCAAAGCAAAATAAATTTATAAAAACTTTTGTTAAAAGAAGTATATTTATTTTTAGCTCTATTTTCATTTTTACTTTAGGAACTATTATTTGCGACATACATAATTCTAAAAACAGAGAAACAAAAAATGAATATGTTATAATTTTAGGAGCAGGTTTACGTGGAGTTGAACCAAAAAAAATTTTAAGATATCGTTTGGATAAAGCTATAAAATATTATAAAAAATACCCAGATACTATCTTTATTGTTTCTGGAGGAAAGGGTAAGGATGAAATTATATCTGAAAGTAAAGCTATGAAAAATTATCTTTTGAAAGCTTCTATTCCCACTAAAAATATTATTGAAGAAAATAAATCTAGCACTACTTTAGAAAATCTTTTATTTTCTAAAAAAATTATACCTAAAAAAATTTCATCTGTCGGAATTATTAGTAACGACTTTCATATGTATCGTGTTAAATTTTTTGCAAAAAATATAGATTTTAAATTGAATGCAATCTATGCAGACACACCTAACAAAAGTAAAGTTAGTATGTTCCTTAGAGAAACTCTTGCTGTTATATATTATAAAGTGAAAATGAATATTTTCAGATATTTTTACAATCCATTCAAAAATTTTTATATTTATCTTAACAAAAAAAGCTTAGAATAATCTAAGCTTAATCTTTATTAGTTATATAATTTCTGTGGCGCCCCCAACAGGGATCGAACCCATAACCCTCTGATCCGAAGTCAGATGCTCTATCCAATTGAGCTATAGAGGCGCAACCATATAAAATTTTACAGTATTTTAAGATTTTAGTCAATACTTAATTTAATTAATCCCAACATTCAACTCTCTCACCATAAGGCATATCTATATCGTTTTTATTAAATACTGGATCCATTCCATTATTTTTTTGAGAATTGTAGTCTTTTAAAGCCTCAAATACAACTTTTCCTAGTAAGAAGATTGCAATCAGATTTAATACCGCCATAAGCCCCATAAATAAATCTGCCATATTCCATATTAAAGCTAGTTCTCCTACCGATCCAAACATTACCATTCCTACAACTCCAGCTCTATAAAGATTCAACCAAGATTTATTTGATGTTAAAAACTCTATATTTGTTTCTCCATAATAATAATTTCCAATTATTGAACTAAATGCAAATAGTAATATACATACAGCTATAAATACATTTCCCCAATTCCCTACTTGAGAGCTTAAAGCATTCTGTGTTAATTGAATTCCTGTTAATCCCTCTGTTTTATGAGCCCCTGAGATTAAAACCATAAACGCTGTACAAGAACAGATTAGAATTGTATCTGTAAATACTCCTAACGTTTGAACAAATCCTTGCTTTACAGGGTGTGAAGTTTCTGCTGCTGCTGCTGCATTTGGTGCTGATCCCATTCCAGCCTCATTTGAAAATAATCCTCTTTTTACTCCTGTCATTATTGCAGCTCCGATTCCTCCACCTACAGCTTGTCTTATTCCAAATGCGTTTTCTATTATATCTCTAAATATCTCTGGAACCATACCGATATTTTTAACAACAACATACATTGAAATTATTATATATAGCGTTGCCATTACTGGAACAACTGCAGCACTAAAGTTTGCAATTCTTTGAACTCCACCAAAAATTATAACTCCTGTTGCTATTGCCAAAATAACACCTATGATTGTTCTATCCATTTTGAATGCTTCATGGAATGCTAATGAAATTGTATTTGATTGAACAGAGTTAAAAATTAATCCAAATGTTATTGAAATTAATATCGAAAATGCTACTCCCATCCATTTTTTATTTAATGCTTTCTCCATATAATAAGCTGGACCACCTCTAAAAGCATCTCCATCTTTAATTTTATAGATTTGTGCTAATGTACTTTCCACAAAACTTGAAGCCCCACCTATTATAGCGATTAACCACATCCAGAAAATTGCTCCTGGGCCTCCTGAAGCTATTGCAATTGCTACTCCTGCTAAATTTCCAGTTCCTACTCTAGAAGCTGTACTTATACAGAAAGCTTTAAATGATGATACTCCACCTTTTTGTCCTACACTATCACCAAGTATTTTAATCATTTGAGTAAAATATCTAATTTGTACAAATTTTGTTTTTAAAGTAAAATATGTTCCCACAAATAGTAACATTGCTATAAGAACATAGCTCCAAAGAATGTCATTTAAAAAATTTACTACTGAATTCATCAATATTTCCCCCCTCATAATTTATATTATGATAATTTTATCATAATTTTATAAAAAATGAAAATATATTTTTTTAATTTAACTTATTATTAATAAAAAATTCAAAAAAAAAGGAGCCTAAGCTCCTTATAAAATTACTTTGCAACAGTTATGTTTGTAGCTTGAGGTCCTTTAGCTCCCTCAGTTACATCGAAAGTAACTTCTTCTCCTTCGTTAAGAGTTTTGAATCCATCTTTTTGAATTTGAGAGAAGTGTGCGAAAACGTCCTTTCCATCTTCACCAGTGATGAATCCGAATCCTTTCTCTTGGTTGAACCATTTAACTGTACCTTTCATTTGATACCTCCATAAAATTTATGATTTCATGTAATAAATCTCCATTTAATCCAACTAATATTAGGTACCTATGTAAGACCTTTAAATATTAAATAATAGAAT
>DIXX01000047.1:71318-95358 GCA_002428805.1 Cetobacterium sp. UBA6069 | reverse complement strand
CTTTGAAAAAAAACTGAAAAAAGGTGATTTATTTTTTGTTATTGAAATTAAGGATGAAATTATAGGATATGCTTTTTTAACGAAAGAAAATAAAGATTATTTTTTGAATAGAATTTTTGTAAAAAAAGATGAACGATTTAAATCCTATGGTAAAAAACTTATTTTTTTTATAGTTAATACTGAAATAAAAAAAGGAAGTTTAATCGTAGATAATCCGAGGGAAATTTGTAATTTTTTAATAAAAATAGGTTTTGAAAAAAATGAAGATGAAGTATACCTTCTGAAAAATTTAGAAGAGAAAGATTCTAGAAAAAAAGAGGGGCAAAAAACAGTTATATCGTCAATATTATGGAACATAATCTTAGCGGTAACTAAAATAGGTTTTGGAACGATATCTAATTCAAGAGCTTTGTTAGCGGATGGATTTAATTCATTGTCAGATGTTGTTACGTCAACTGGAATTTTATTAGGGATTCATTTTAGCAATATGCCAGAAGATGATGCCCATCCCTTTGGTCACGAAAAGATAGAGAGTGTGATAGGTGTGGTTATGGGGATATTTATGATTTTGACTGCATTTGAACTTGGAAAAGGTGGAATTGAACTGCTATTGTCTGGAGAGAAGAGAGAGGTTCCATCAACTGTTGCAATATATTTTGCACTTTTTTCATCTCTTGTAAAGTATTTTATGTACAAACAAAAAATGAGGGTTGGAATTGAAACTGAAAATAGAGCTTTAATAGCTGATGCAAAAGATAGCAGAAATGATATATTTTCGTCACTAGGAGTTGTTTTAGGTATTGGATTATCAATAGTTATAAATCCCGTATTTGATTTGATAATAAGTATTCTAGTTTCTGTTTTAATTTTTAAAGAGGGAGTACATGTTATTTTGGATATAACGGACACGATTTTAGATAAACAAGATACTGAGTTTTTAGATGAGATTAAAAAATATATCAATGAGAATACAGAAATAAAAAATGTTCATGACTTGACGATGAGAAAATCTGGGGATAAAATCTTTTTAGAATTTCACATAAGAATGCCTAAAGACATGAGTCTCTATAGAGCTCATAAAATAGCCGATGATTTAGAGAATTCGATAAAACAGGATTTTCCATTGGTAAAAAATATAACGATACATTTAGATTGTATAATAAATTAAATAGAAAAAGGAGAACAGATGAAAATATTACTATTTATGATTACTTTATCAACGCTGATATTTGGAAAAAATATTAGTACAGATGAAATTTTAAAAAATTTAAACAATCCAGAGTGGGTTTTTGTTGATACTAGAGATAGTAACGAATACAATGGATGGAATTTGTCAAATTTAGAAAAGAATGGGCATATAAAAGGAGCTACAGACTTTTCTTATACTTGGTTAGATTCTGAGTATTTAAACTCTAAAAATGAAGCGATATTAAAAGAAAGAATTTCTGAAAAAGGGATTGTTAAGGGGAAAAATATAGTTTTATACGGTGTGAATAAAACTCAAATAGAAAAAGTGGAGAACTATTTAAAACAAAATGGTTTAGATGAAGTTTATACATATAACTTAACTGAAAATGAAAATTACACTGAAATTCCTTTTGAAACTTATGAGGGTTATGAGATGTTAGTTCCGCCAAGTTGGTTAAAGGAAAAACTTGAAAAGAAAGAGGTTAAAGTTTATGAAGCTTCTTGGGGAAGTATAAAGGATGCTGCAGTTTATGTGGCTAACCATATACCTGGGGCTCCTCATATCAATACTGACAGTGTTGAACCACCACCTGAGTGGATGATAAATACCGATGAAAATCTGATTAAATTTGCAGAAGAGATTGGTATTTCAAAAAATGATGCAATTGTTTTTTATGGTGATGATGTTATGGCTTCTTATAGATTAGCTGTTATTTTTAAATATCTAGGGGTTAAAGACGTTAGAGTTTTAAACGGTGGATTAGCAGCTTGGAAAAAAGCGGGATACAAAACGGACATGGGTGTAGTAAAAGCTGTACCAATAAAAGATTTTGGTTCTAAAACTCCAATTAACAAAAACTTAATTGTGGATGAAAACGGTGCGAAAGAGATATTGAAAGATAATTCTAAAATTTTAGTAGATATCAGATCGTATAATGAAAGAATTGGAAAAGAATCTGGGTATTCTTATATGCATAGAAAAGGAAGAATTCCAGGGTCGATTTGGGGAAAATCAGGTAGTAAGTCAACGACTTTAGAAGATTATAGAAATGTGGATAATACTATGAGAAATGGTTATGAAATCATCTCTATGTGGAATGGATTAGGAATTTCAGAGAAAAAAGAGCTAACTTTCTTCTGTGGATCAGGGTGGAGAGCTGCTGAAGTTCTGTTTTATTCAGAAGTTATGGGATTGAAAAACAATTCGCTTTATTCTGATGGATGGATAGGGTGGAGTGGAAACTCGGAAAATCCTACTGAAATTGGAGAGTAAATAAAAAAGGGAATCAAACAATCAGTTTGATTCCCTCTTTTTTTATACATCATCATATTTTTCAAAATTATTATGTTTTAGCATTGTTTGAACTTTTTTTATGTAAGTATTTTTTAACTCTGAATAACTCTTTAAACCATAAGCTATTTCAGCTGGAGATTTTCCCGCATGAACACTAGTTCTAAGAGATTTATAAACACTTACTCTAGAAAGAGTTAGAACAAAATCTTTAACGGAGTCTTTTATAGAGTCGTATTCTTTATAGGTAGCATTAGTATGCTTAAAAGCATTCATACCAAAAAGATTGTTCTTCTCTCTAAAAACTCTAGATGTTCCCCAACCACTTTCAATTGCTGCTTGAGATAAAATTAAAGATGTAGGATACTTAATCATTCTTTTTTTTAACTCGGGCCAATTGTAAGCAGAAACTTTATAAGCTTTAAAAATTCTATCTAATTCTTTTTTTTCTTCAATACTATGTGAAGATTTTTTTGATAGAGCATTTATAATCGAGATGTCTCTATCGATTTCTTTATTTACTATTTCAATACTAGGAAGTAGCATTGAAATAAAGGCTTCTTTTCTATTCGTGACACTTAATCTTTTTAGATCCAATCCATCTAAAGAGTAGACGTGGTTTCCTGTAGGTTTTTTCTCTAAATCTTTAATCGATTTAACTTCAATAGTTTTATATTTGATTTCATGTGGAATATGAAAATCGATTTCAGCAGAGAATGAGATAGATGAATAAAGGAAAAAAGTAAGTATGCAAGATATTAATTTTTTCAACATAACCTCTCCTTTATTAAAATATTTTTTTGTATAGGTTAGATTATATATGAGAATCAATAAAAAATCAATAAAAAATTTACACTTAACAAAAGGTGTAGTATAATAAAAAGATATAAAAAATTAAAAAAAGCGGGAGATGAAAATGACATTAGAACGAAAAAAATCATTATTTTCAATAACAATTCCAATATTTTTAGAGTTGTTACTGGTGACAGTAGTAGGAAATATTGATACGATTATGCTTGGGAGGTTTAGTGATAAAGCTGTAGGAGCTGTAGGAGGAATGAGTCAGGTATTGCTGATTCAAAATACAATATTAAGTTTTATCTGTTTGGGGACGACGATATTAATGGCTCAATTTATAGGAGCTAAAAATCATAAATCGACAAAAGAGGTAATAGCAGTTTCTTTAATAATGAATCTATTTATAGGATTAACTTTAGGATTGCTTTATTTTGTAGGTTGGGAATGGATTCTTGTAAAAATAAAATTACCACTAGCTTTAAGAGATATGGGAATGAATTACTTTAAACTTGTTGGAGGGCTTTGCATATTTCAGGCAATCGCTTTGACAAATGGAGCTATTTTAAAAAGTTATGGAAATACAAAACCTATGCTTTTTGTAAATATAGGAGTTAATTTATTAAATATTTTAGGAAATGGTATGTTTATATTTGGGTGGTTAGGTGCACCGGTTTTAGGAGTAACTGGAGTTGGAATTTCAACAGTTTTCTCTAGATTTATAGGAGCGATAGTTTCGTGTATGGTAATGTCGTATTTCTGTAAATTTAAATTCAGAGATTTGAAAAAATTTACGTTTGATAAGGTTAAGCAAATTTTATCGATAGGGATTCCAACGGCTGGAGAGCATCTGACTTGGAGTTTAACACAGGTCATAATTTTATCTATGGTAAATACAATGGGAACAGTTCAGATAACAGCAAGAACATATTTAGCTTTAATCTCATCTTTTATTATGATATTCTCAATAGCTTTAGGTCATGGAACAGCTATTCAAGTAGGGCAACTTGTCGGAGCTGGAGATAAAGAGAAAGCTTATGAGCAGTGTATGAAGAGTTTAACTCTTTCATTTATAGCGGCAACAGTAATATCTCTACTTGTTTATTTCTTTAGATATGGGATTATGGAGATGTTTACAAAAGATGCAGAGGTTATAAAAACTGCAGCTAAAGTTTTCCCGTGGATGATATATATTGAAACAGGAAGAACTTTTAATATAGTAGTGATAAATGCACTTCATGCAGCAGGAGATATAAAATTCCCGATGGCGATGGGATGTATCGTTATGTTAGGAGTTGCAGCACCGCTTTCGTGGGTTCTTGGAATAAAGATGGAGTGGCTATTAGTTGGAGTTTGGATAGCTAATGGAACGGATGAATGGATAAGAGGATTTGGAATGCTTTGGCGTTGGAAAACAAAGAGATGGATGGCTAAAGGTTTCGTATAGATAAGCAAATAAAAAAACGGATTGAAAAATCCGTTTTTTTGTTTGTCATTTAAAATTATCTTAGTATGATAAAATTCCAAATTTTACAAGTGTCATAGCAATTGCGTATATAACTGGGAATGTAATTATTGTTCTTAGGATAAAGAATTTAGCAACATCTAAGATAGAGAATCCCATTTTAGAGTTAACAAGTATCATACCAGTTTCACTTAGGAATATTAATTGTGCAAATGATAAAGTTCCAACAATAAATCTAGCAACTTCGCTTGTAGTGTTCTCTATGAAAAGAGCTGGTAAATACATGTCAGAGAATCCAACTATCATAGCCGGAGCCATTTGAGACGCAACCTCTTGTGAGAATCCAAGCATTTTTAAAATTGGCATTAAAGGCATAGATAAGATATTGAAGAAGCTTGTATTTTCAGCAATAACTAATCCGATAGAACCAACACACATAATAACTGGAATAAATGTTATGTAGATAACTAAAACTTTGAATAGAGAATCTACAACAATCTCTTTTTCAGATGCTTTTCCAGCAGTTGATGTAGCTAGATGTAAAGCGTCTGCAAAACTTTTAGCTCCATTATCGTCAACTTTATTTCCTTCGAAATACTCATTCTTAAATTTCTTTAGCGGTAATCTAGCGATAATAAATCCAGCGATTATAGTTGAGAAAGCTATCGTTCCATAGAATACCCAGAAAATTTTAGAAAACTTTAATAAATCTGCAACAACAGCAGCAAATGAAATACCAACGATTGAGAATGATGTTGCGATTACAGCAGCTTCTCTTTGAGTATAGTATCCTTTTTGGTATTGTTGATCTGTAACAACGATACCAATTGTACCATCTCCTAAGAATGAAGCAAGAGCATCAATAGCAGCATATCCAGGTACTTTGAATACTTTTCTCATGATTGGAGCAATCAGTGTTCCGATAAATTCTACAAGTCCAAATGATGTAAGTAGTGGCATTAGCATAACACCTATAAAGAAAGTAACCATAAGAGGAGGAATCATATCCCCAGCCATTAATCCACCAGTATTCTCGTTGCTTAAGAATTCAGGAGCAACTCCAAGAGAAATCATTATGAACATTAAAGATCCACCAATTCTTAAAACACCACTAAGCTTATCAGTCACGAAAAGGTCGTTTAAGTATTGCTCTTTAAAGTTCTTTTTTACAAAACCTAAAATTGTTCCAGCTATTGTTAATGTAGAACAGAACATTATTAGGAAGTTCACCCAACTTGAATAGTTGTTAAGAACGAAGTTTTTTAGGTGACCCATTATAATAGATGATTCACCACCGATTGAAATAGGAGCTAGAAACGCTAATAGTCCTATTAAAGAATAAATACCAAATTTTAGTATTGCCATTATAAAACCTCCAGAAATTTTTAAAATTTCTGCCAAATAAAAAAACATACTTAAAAAAGTATGCCTGAATTGAGAACTTATATTATTAAGCGTATTACTATGGCAGCTTCGTAATACTTAATTCACAGGAACATGTCGTCATCGCCATCGGCCTTAGGCTCAAAACATATAAGTGAACTAACCTCTGTTTAAATTGTTAGCTTAGTATACAGCAAAAAAATAAAATTGTAAAGTATAAATGAAAAATAAATAAAAGATAAAATAGAAAAGTAAAGTAATAAATCTATAAGTACTAAAAAGGAGCGTGATTTTATGTATTCGAAAGATGATATGATTTTATGGTCTATGATAGGATCTATGGTTATAGATGTGGGTAGATTAGAAGTTTTAGCTTTTTCACCTGAGCATTTGTTTAGAGTTTTTAGAAAATCGAGTGAGTCTGGAGTAAATGTTTTTAAAGGAAATTATAAAGAGGTTTTAGAAATTATAAATGAATTGAAGGATGGTGTAGAAAAAGATAAGATAAAAAATCTTTTCGGAGATTTTAAAACTTTAAGGGATTTGAAAAATGGTATACAAAAAGAAAAAGAACTAATGGAAGCAAAAAATATAAAAATGAGCACCTATTTTTGCGCAGATTATCCTGTAAAATTAAGAGAGTGTAAAACTCCACCTTTTGTTTTGTATTATAAAGGTAAAAGCTTGGAGAATGATATGCTAAAAGAAAGTATAGCTATTGTAGGAACTAGAAACCCAGAGGATGAAAAAATAGAGCAGTTTACAGAAGAGATTGTAAAAAATATAAAAGACAAAGTAAGGTATAACATTAGTGGATTAGCTTTAGGTTGTGATTCGATTGGACATAGGATAAGTATGAAGTATGGAGTTAAAAATATAGCCATACTAGGTCAAGGACTAGGAACTGATATATATCCAAAAGAGAATTTAGTTTTGAGTGAAAAAATATTAGAAACAAGTGGAACACTTCTTACAGAAATCCCACCAAGTTTAAGTGTAAGGGGAGTTTATTTGTTGGGAAGAAATAGATTACAAGCTTATTTAACTGAAGAGTTATTGGTTTTAGAAAGCGGAAATAAAGGGGGAACTATAAGCACTATAAAAACAGCTTTTTCAGAAAAAAGAAAGGTTTATATAAGAAATATAAAAAAGAATCAGACCATGTTTACTTTAAAAAATATATCTAAGCTAACATTTATAAGTTGTTATTCTGATATGGAGATAATAAAGATTTTGACAGGAAGACCTGCTACATCATTTACATTTAAATTTTCTTAAAGTGCTTGACAATGGGCTTTATTATAAAGTATAATTGACATTATGTTTCATATAATTACAATTTTGGAGGGGTTTTATGAAGAAGGTTTCGGTTTTATTAGGAGCGTTAGCTCTAACAACAGTAGCATCGGCAGCACCAACAAAAATTGGAGTTACAATTTATCGTTATGATGACAATTTTATGTCAACAGTGAGACAAAGTATTGAAGAGATTGCAAAAAAGGATAAAGACGTTGAAGTATTAATGAACGATTCACAAAATGATCAATCAAAACAAAATGATCAAGTTGATATTTTAATTGCAAAAGGTGTTGACGCTTTAGCAATTAATTTAGTTGATCCAGCAGCGGCATCAACAGTTATAGCAAAAGCAAAAGCAGAAGATATTCCAGTTGTATTTTACAATAAAGAACCGTCAAAAGCTGATATGGAAAGCTATGATAAAGCTTATTATGTAGGAACAGATTCGAAAGAATCAGGAGTAATCCAGGGTGAACTTATAGCAAAGCATTGGGCAATGCATTCAGAATGGGATTTGAATAAAGATGGAGTAATTCAATATGTTTTATTAAAAGGAGAGCCAGGACATCCAGATGCAGAAGCTAGAACGACATATGTAACTAGAACATTAAATGAAAAAGGATTGAAAACTCAAGAATTACATATGGATACTGGAATGTGGGATGCAGCTATGGCGAAGGATAAAATAGAAGCTTGGTTATCAGGACCAAATGGAGATAAAATAGAGGTAGTTATAGCCAATAATGATGGAATGGCTATGGGAGCAGTTGAAGCTTTAAAAGCGAATGGAAGAGCCAAAACACCTGTATTCGGAGTTGACGCTTTAGCAGAAGTTTTAGTTATGGTTGAAAATGGAGATATAGCTGGAACGGTATTAAACGATGGTAAAAATCAAGGTGAAGCAACTTATGAGATAGCTAAAAATTTAGCTAGAAAGAAAGCTCCAACAGAAGGTACTAAGTGGCAGTTAGAAGATAAAATATTAAGAGTTCCTTATGTAGGTGTAGATAAAGACAATTTAAAGGATTTTAAAAAGTAATAGGTGAGGGGAGGTATAAGCCTCCCTTTCTTTAATGAAATTGATGAGCTAAAGAGGAGATATTATGGAGAAATATTTACTAGAGATGATAGACGTATCGAAGTCTTTTCCTGGAGTAAAAGCTCTAGATAAAGTGAATTTGAAAATAAGACCTCATACTGTACATGCTTTAATGGGAGAGAATGGAGCAGGGAAATCAACCTTGATGAAGTGTTTATTTGGGATATATTCAAAAGATGAGGGGAAAATATTTTTAGATGGAAAAGAGGTTAGTTTTGTATCTGCTAAAGATGCATTAGAAAATGGGGTTTCAATGGTTCACCAAGAGTTGAATCAGGTTTTACAAAGAACTGTTATGGACAATGTTTGGTTAGGGAGATATCCATTGAAAGGGATATTTGTAGATCATAAAAAGATGTATGAAGATACAAAAGAGATATTCAAAGAGTTAGAAATAGATGTAGATCCAAAAGCTAAGGTTTCAACCTTATCTGTTTCACAGATGCAGATGGTTGAAATAGCAAAAGCCTTTTCTTACAATTCTAAAGTAATAGTAATGGATGAGCCAACATCCTCTCTAACGGAAAAAGAGGTGGGACATCTTTTTAAGATTATCAAAAAGTTGACAGACAGAGGCTGTGGCGTTGTATATATCTCTCATAAAATGGAAGAGATAAAAGAGATTTGTGATGATATAACAATACTTAGAGATGGTACATGGGTTGCTACAAAAAGTTTAGATGGAATAACAACGGATGAGATTATAAGTATGATGGTTGGAAGATCTTTGACTCAAAGATTCCCGCAAAAAACAAATCACCCAGAAGAGGTTATCCTAGAGGTAGAAAAATTGACAGCAAAAAATTCACCTTCAATATCAGATGTAACATTTAATTTGAGAAAAGGTGAAATTTTAGGAATAGCTGGTTTAGTAGGATCTAAAAGAACTGATATAGTTGAAACAATTTTTGGAATTAGAGAAAAATCTTCTGGAATAGTTAAAATGAATGGGAAAGAGATAGAAAACAAAAGCAGTTTAGAAGCTATTCAAAATGGATTTGCTCTAGTTACAGAAGAAAGAAGAGCAACAGGAATATTTCCACAACTAAATATAGAGTTTAATTCACTTATCTCAAATATGACTCATTATGAAGGGAAAAATAAACTTTTAAATAGCAATAAGATGTATGGAGATACAAAGTGGGTTATAGATTCTATGAGAGTAAAGACACCAAACCAAAAAACACCAATTGGAAATCTTTCTGGTGGAAATCAGCAAAAGGTAATTATAGGAAGATGGCTATTAACAAGTCCTGATATTTTAATGCTTGATGAGCCCACAAGAGGAATAGATGTTGGAGCTAAATATGAAATTTACCAACTGATGCTGGACTTAGCAAATAAAGGTAAAGGAATAATAATGATATCCTCTGAGATGCCAGAACTTCTAGGAGTTACGGATAGAATCTTAGTTATGAGTAATGGTCGAGTCGCAGGAATAGTAAATACAAAAGAAGCAACTCAAGAAGAGATTTTAAAATTAGCATCAAAATATTTATAGGTTATGGGAGGAGAAATGGAAGTAAATATCGAAGAGAAAAAAACTGGTTTCTTTAAAGGGAAAGATACAAAAAAACTTTTATTAGACGGGGGACTATATATTGTTCTATTGATTTTAATAGCAGGAATAATAATAAAAGAGCCGACATTTTTAAGTTTTAGAAATATGAGAAATATTTTAACTCAATCTTCTGTTAGAACGATTTTAGCTCTTGGTGTTGCAGGATTAATTGTAACTCAGGGAACGGACCTTTCAGTAGGAAGACAAGTTGGTTTATCAGCAGTTATATCGGCAACCTTATTACAAGCAGCTACGAATGTAAATAAAGTATTTCCATCTTTAGACACATTACCAATACCAGTTGTCATTTTAATTGTTTGTGTTATAGGTGCGTTTGTAGGTTTCTTAAATGGATTTGTAGTTGCGTATCTAAATGTAACACCGTTTGTTGCAACTTTGGGTTCGATGATAATAATTTATGGTGCAAATTCGTTGTACTATGATTACGTTGGAGCATCTCCAATTGCAGGGTTTTCAAAGAGCTTTACAAGTTTTGCACAAGGATTCTTTACTATAGGAGGATTCAGATTTAATTATCTAATAATATATGCGGCTTTAGCGGTACTGTTTATTTGGGTTTTATGGAACAAAACGACATTTGGAAAAAATCTGTTTGCAGTAGGAGGAAACCCAGAGGCAGCAAAAGTATCTGGAGTAAATGTTAAGAAAACACTATTATTAGTTTATACTTTATCAGGAGTTTTCTATGCTTTTGGTGGAATGCTTGAGGCTGGAAGAGTTGGAAGTGCAACAAATAACTTAGGAAATATGTATGAGATGGATGCGATAGCAGCTTGTGTTGTTGGAGGAGTTTCATTCTCTGGAGGAGTTGGAACAGTTCCTGGAGTTTTAATCGGTGTTATTATATTTACAGTTATAAACTATGGACTTACATTTATTGGAGTAAATCCTTATTGGCAGTATATTATAAAAGGGGTAATTATAGTTATGGCTGTTGCTTTAGATACATTGAAATATGTAAAGAAAAAATAGATAAAAAATAGAAAAAGTTCTAGAGAAATAAAACTCTAGAACTTTTTTTAATCTATATATGTAATAGTTTCTTTTGACTCTAAACTTTTTTTGATATCTATAACTCTTTGATTTTTACTACCACGCCATTTTAGATTTAAATCTTTTTCTTCAATTTTAAATTTACCATCAACTAGAATATCACACAACTCAATAAGAGATAGAAGCTTTGGATTAGCTATAATTATCTCCCATGTAAAACCAGACCAAATCCAAATATCTTTTTCTGGAAAACTATTTTTAAACTTTTTTATAAAATTTATAAGTGGATCGATGTTATGTATATAAGTAGGATCCCCACCTAATAATGAAAGCCCTTTGATACTTTTATTATATTTTTTAAAATAGTCCAAAATTTCATTTTCAATCTCTTCTGTAAAAGGAGACCCATAGTTTGGGTCCCATGTGTCTGAGTTAAAGCAATCTTTGCAAAAGTGAGAACACCCACTTACAAAAAGACTAACTCTAATCCCTTCTCCATTAATCATATCTGTATACTTAATACCAGAATAGTTCATAACAATCTCCCATCGTTTTTACATATGTTTAACTCTGTTTATTACCTCTTTTTGTTTTCCTTTATTGAAAGGTCTGCTATCAGGTTGAGCTAGGTATCCACAAACTCTTCTTATAACATTCATCTTAGTTGAATCATTATTTCCACATTGAGGGCATTCAAAACCTCTCTCAGTAGCTAAAAATTCACCGTTAAAATCACAAACGTGACACTTATCAACAGGTTGATTAATCCCCATATAATGTATTCCTATTGATTGAGCATATTTTAAAACTTGATAAACAGCTTCAAGATTTTTCTTTAATGAATCCGTTTCGATATAGCTAATATGTCCTCCGGCAGCTAAAGTGTGCCCAGGAGCTTCTAATCTTAACTTTTCAAAAGGATTTATATTTATTTTCGAAGAAACGTGGAAAGAGTTATCGTAGTACTCTTTATCAGTGATTCCCTTTATTACTCCAAATTCTTTTAAATCTATTTGTGCAAATCTATCACAAAGAGATTCAGATGGTGTTGAATAAAGAGCAAATCCTAGATTAGTTTCCTCTTTGAAGCCTTTTACTTTATTAGAGATATATTCTAAAATTTTAAATGATTTTTCATATGACTCTTCATCTAAAGCAAAGTTTTTTCCATAAAGAAGTTCAGAAACTTCACTTAATCCAATATATCCAATAGATACAGTAGCATATCCACCCCAGATTAAATCTTTTATAGTTTCTTTTGCACTTTTTTCAGCAAGAGCTCCAGCCATCCAAAGAATAGGTGCAATTTCAGCAGGTGTATTCTCTAAATATTTAGCTCTGAAGATGTTATTTTCTTTACACATATTTAAAACTTCATCTAACTCTTTATAGAATCCAGCTTCGTCCCCTCTATTTTTAATAGCTATTCTAGGTAAGTTTATAGTTGTAGCTCCAATATTAAATCTACCAGAATACTTTTCATTTCCATTTTCATCTTTCCAAGGAGATAAGAAAGCTCTACATCCCATTGGGTAAACAACAGTTCCATTTTTAACTTGTTCTGGAGTTACAAATAAAATATCAGGATAAACAGATTTTGTCATACACTCAAATGCAATTTGAGAAATATCCCAGTTAGGGTCATTTTCACTAAAGTTTAGACCTTCACATACAGCATAAACTATTTTAGGGAAGATTGCAGTTTCTTTTTTAGCTCCAAATCCTTCCATTCTTGTTTTGAAGACAAACTTTTGAACAAGTCTACCTTCCCAAGATGTTTCAGTACCTACTCCAACAGTTGTAAATGGAGTTTGACCATTAACAGTAGATAAACTGTTGATCTCATACTCTAAACCTTGCATAGACTGTTTAACAGATTCCTCAGTCATATCTATGGCATACTCAAAAGCCAGAGGATATTTCTCTTTTAAAGAGTTATTCTCATATTTGATTTCGTTTTCAGAAATAATAGTTTGGATAATATCAGTAGATAATCTCTCTACGTATTTTAATCCTTTTGCAAAGTGTTTTTTAAAACTTTTTGCAATATATGGAACTAGAGCTCTATCTAAATAAGGAATAGAACATCCTCCATATGTATTAGATGAAACAGATGCTATTATTTGTACAATGTGTCCAACAGCTACTTCAACAGAGTTTGGCTCAAGCATTTTAGCATTACCAATATTACATCCATTTTTTAACATTTGCTCAATATTTACTAATTCACAGTTTGTTTCTCTAAAAAGAAGATAATCTAAATCATGGATATGAATTCTTCCGCTTTCATGAGCTTCTTTTAAATGTTTTGGAAGCATTCTGTTTAAATAGTAATCTTTAGATGATATTCCAGCTAAAAGATCTCTTTGAACAGATATAGTTTTTCCATCTTTATTAGCATTTTCATTTAACATATCCTCGTTTGATGCATCAATTAATTCACCAATTTTTTTATATATAACGTCCTCTTTTTTTCTTAGTTCGTTTTTGATAGTACGGTACTCTTGATAAGAAAGAGCAATGTCCTTTTCAGAAGAACCCATAAGTTTTTTTACAACTAAATCTTGGATATCTTCAACATGCATCTTAGGAGTATCAAGATTTTCAATTTGAGTTGCTATTTTTTCGATGAGTTCAGTATTGACTGCTTTTTCTTTTTGTGTAAAAGACATTGTTATAGCTCTTACAATTCTACTTTTATCAAAACGTACAGTCGAACCATCTCTTTTAATAACTTCCTTCAAAAAAATCACCCCAGTTTTTATTTTTTTTTCTTCAAACATTATACACACTTTTATATGATTCTACAAATGTGTAAAAAAGTAAAAAATGGCTACAAAAATGGTTAAAAAAAAATATTTGACACCAGAATATAGAGTTATTAAAGAAAAATAAAGTTAAAAAAATAATCAAATGGAAAAAAATCGAGCAAAAAAAATTCAAATATTTTTTTTGAAAAACACAATATATATTGTTAGGTTTAAAAAAATAACACTATATATTGTGTTTTTCGTTTTTTTAATACCACATTTTATTAAAAAAATATAAAAAAGATTAAAAAAATATGATATAGTATTTTTTAAATACGAAGATATGGGGAGGGATTTTATGTTTGATAAGAATATATATATTTCAAGAAGAGAGAGATTAAAAAAATTAGTGCAAAATGGGTTGATTGTAATTGTTGGAAATTCAGAATCACCAATGTCTTATGGTGATAATTGCTATAACTTTATTCAAGATTCTACATTTTTATATTATTTTGGATTGAACTCTCCAGATTTGATAGGTGTAATAGATACCGAATCTAATGAGGAGTATATTTTTGGAAAAGAGTTTACAATGAATGATATTATATGGATGGGTGGACAAAAAAGTTTTAAAGATAGAGCTGCGGAAGTTGGAATAGATAAATTTTTAGAAAATGAAGAGCTAAATAAAATTTTAGAGGCAGCAAAATTAGAAGGAAAAAAGATTCATTTTACAAATCAATATCGTTTAGAAAATAGTTTGAAGTTATCTAAACTATTAGGAAAAACATTAGATGACGTTGAGAAAGAATTTTCAGAGGATTTAGTAAGATCGATAATTGAGATGAGAAATACAAAAGAGGATTATGAAATTGCTGAGATGGAAAAAGCAACAAATGTTACAAGAGAGATGCATCTAGCAGCTATGAAAAATGTAAAACCAGGGATGAAGGGTTATGAATTAGTAGCTCTATTAGAGTGTGAGGCTAAAAAATATAATGCAACACCGTCGTTCCACACAATATGTACAACGAATGGTCAGATATTACATAATCATTTTCATGGGAATATATTTAAAGATGGAGATTTGATTTTACTAGATTGTGGTGCTAGATTGGAAAATGGATATTGTGGAGATATGACAACAGTTTTTCCAGTGTCAGGAAAGTTTGATAAGAGACAAAAAGACTTATATTCTTTATTGATAGAGATGTTTGAAAAAGCAGAAGAGTGCACTGTGCCAGGAGTTACAAATAAATCTGTACATATAGAAGTTTGTAAGGTTTTAGCAGAAGGTTTAATCGAAAGAGGATTTATGAAAGGTGAAGTTGAAGAGATTGTAAAAGCTGGAGCTCATGCTTTATTCTTCCCACATGGTTTAGGTCATATGATAGGCTTAGATGTTCATGATATGGAAAACTTTGGAGAGAACAAAGTGGGGTATGATTCTAAAACTTTAAGAGAGACTGAATTTGGAATAAGATCTCTAAGAATGGGAAAAGAATTAAAGCCAGGATATGTATTAACAATTGAACCAGGAATTTATTTTATTCCAGAATTAATTCAAAAATGGGAAAAAGAAAATCAGTTTAAAGAGTTTATAAACTATGATAAAGTTGAAGAATATATTGATTTTGGTGGAATGAGATATGAAGGTGATTTTTTAATAACAGAAACTGGAAATAGAAGGTTAGGAGATAAAATGCCTAAGTATTTCTATGAAGTTGAAGAGATATTGGAAAAAAGATAAAAAATACCCCCTTAATAGGGGGCATTTTTATTTACATTTCGAAAACATTTAGAATTTTTAAAGAGTCTGTTCCTTCAACTTCAAACTCGACATATGTATAGATATCGATAACACTTTCTTGTAATTTGCTTTCAAAAGCAATTACACCTTCGTTAAGACAATCTTGAACTTCAGATGGACTTAAATCGTTGTGTATATTATAATAATCGTTTTGAGTCATAAAGCTGTTTAACTCTTCAAGAGTTAAAGTTTTTCCTATTAGAGATAACTCATTTTTTAACATAATTTCCTCCTTTTTATATTTTAAAACATAATGGCATAGTGAATACCAAATGATTCATTATTTCTATTTGAACTATTTTGATCGACTGCTGAGAAATGGTTGTTTATTTGGTATGTGTAGCTAAGAGATAGATTGTTATTTAAGAAAAATCTAACTTGATTTTGCCACTGTAAAGAATCGTGAGTCTGATTCGATGACGAGTTATTCTTAGCTCCGAAGTCGTAATCTACCCAACCGCTAAATCCAAATTTCATTCCATTTTCGAATTGGTATATAGTTCCACCATAAGCGATATTAAACATATATCCATTCCATTCGTTTTCATCTCTACCATAATTTCTATCAACATATCTAGCATATAGATTTGTTTTAAAGTAATCGAACTTCATATACTTCATCTCTGGAATAGAGATGTAGTTACCAATACCTATATAATGCTTTCTAAGACCGTCTTTTTTACCAGTCCATTCACTTCTAGAGTTAACATTATCATAATCAAACTGATAAGCGATAAACCACTCTGAAACAGGACCAACAGAAAGATCTTTTCCAGTTAATCCGTCTATTGAGAATCTCGGTGTAAATTCGGCATAAGTGTAATTATTGTCGCTGCCATTTTTATCACTTAAATTAGAGTCTTTAAAAACGTTAGTTCTATCAATAAACCAGTATAAATCTAAAAGATTGTATCTAGTAGTTCCTTGAATCTCGAATAAAGTCTCTTTTTTTGAAGGCCCCCACCCATCAGGTAAAAAGTTTGACTTAACAAGACTTCCCTCTAAAATTGTAAAATTCCAAGGTTCATATTTTGCAAAAGTAGTAGCTGAAATAGCTATAGAACCTAGAAGTAAAAACTTTTTTAGCATAAAATCCTCCCTAAATTAAAATGTCAGCATAAAATTTTGTATTTCACTCAATAAAAGATTTATATTTTCTTCACTTAATACACAAACTCTAAAGAACTTATCATTTAATCCATCGAAAGATTCAGCCTTTCTAATTATAATTCCCTTTATAAATAGAAAATCATATAAATCGTTAGCATTATAATTTGGATTTTGTATTTCGCAAAGAATAAAATTACTTTTAGAGTCATATACTTTAAAATCTTTAAACTTTTTAAGACCTTCGTAAAGTATAGTGAAATTTTTTAAAAACTTTGAATGACACATATTTATATACTCTAAATCATCAAACATTGCTGCTCCCATAATTGCAGCAAAAATATTTATATTCCAAAGGTTAGGAATGAGATTCATCAAATCTAAAATCTCCCCCTTAGATATAATAGCATATCCCAATCTAATTCCAGGAGTTGAAAAGAATTTTGAAGTTCCTCTGATAACAACTATTTTATCATATTTTTGGACTAAATTTATTGCCGATGTTTTTGAAGAATCTGTAAACTCTATATAAGTCTCATCAATCATTATTGGCTTTTGGAAAACTTTATAAAGATTTTCGATATCTTGAATAGAGATCAGAGTTCCTGTTGGATTATTAGGGTTGCATATAACAATTAAATCAAAATTTTCTATTTGAGTTAATTTAATTATTTCCTCAATCTCTATTTTAAAATCCAATTCTTTTTTATAAAAGAATTTAGTAATTTTAGTCCCAATCTTATTTAACTCTTTTTCATATTCTGAATAAGCTGGTGATAATAATAAAGCTTTTTTTGGATTAATAACTTTTATTGTTGAAGATATTAATTCAGTTGCTCCACTTCCGAGAACAATATTTTGAGTATTACAGTTACAGTATTTTGCGATACTATTTTTTAGCTCGGTATACTCTGGATCAGGATAAATACTAGCTAGATTTAAGTTGTTTTTTAGTTTTTCCAATCCTCTAGGGCTCAATCCAAAAGGATTTATATTTGAACTAAAATCAATAATTGCATCTTGATTCATACCAAGTGTTTCAGATAGTTGATGAAGATTTGCTCCATGATTACTTTTCATAAAACCCCTCCATTATTAAAATATATAACTATTTTAACAAATATAGTTTTTTTTTGCAAAATAATGTTATAAAATATAGTAGAAACTAAAAATAAAAAGGGGAATATATAATTATGAGAAATCCAAAAGTAGTAGTAATAGGAGGGGGAAGTGGCCTTTCAGTCGTTTTACGTGGATTAAAACACTTTCCAATAGATGTAACAGCGATTGTATCTGTAGCTGACAGTGGAGGAAGTAGTGGTATATTAAAAAAAGAATTCAATATACCAGCACCAGGAGATTTAAGAAATGTAATGATAGCCCTGAGCAATGTAGAGCCACTAATAGAGGAGGTTTTTCAATTTAGATTTAGAGAGGATTCTTCGATAGGAGCTCATCCACTAGGAAACTTATTGATAACAGCTATGACAGAAATAACTGGTGATGTTCAAATTGCTTTAAAAAGACTTAGAAAACTGTTTAACATAAATGGTAAAATTTTACCTGCAACTCTTGAAAAAATAGAGTTGATTGCAGAAAAAACAAGTGGGGGATTTGTTTTTGGAGAATCAGATATACCGGTTATGGGAGAGAAAATTAAAAGAGTATTTTATGATGGAGAGGTAAATAGCCCGAAAGAAAATATAAAAGCAATTGAAGAAGCAGATCTTATTGTTTTTTCTATCGGAAGTCTTTATACGAGCATTATCCCAAATCTACTTCTAGAAAATATGCAGGCAGCACTGAAGAAGTCAAAAGCTCAAAAGATATACATATGTAATGCGATGGGTCAAATGGGAGAAACAGAAAACTATAGTGTTGCAGATCATATAGAATCTATAAATAGGCATGTTGGATTTGATATGATTGATAAGGTCGTAGTTAACTCTGTTGAAATTCCAGATGAAATTATAGAAAGATATAACGAAGAGGGGAGTACTCCTGTTCAGTTAGATGTGCATAGATTGAAAAAGATGAGAGTGAAAGTGATAAAAGAACCATTAATAAAGATTGATAGTGAAAGAAGAGTTAGACATTTATCACATAAATTAGCTGCAGTAGTATACTCACAAATAGATTGTTTAGAGAAGTTTTATGATGAATAAAAAATAAATAAAAAGAGGCTTTAAAAAAAGTTCAAAAAAAGTTTCCAATTTAAGATAACATGTGTTATCATAACATGTGTTATTATTATTGGAGGTGATTTTTGATGAGAATTGGAGATTTGAATATAGAAGTGCCAATAATTCAAGGGGGAATGGGGATAAGAGCTTCAATGTCTAGGTTAGCATCAGCAGTAGCTAATCAAGGTGGAGTTGGAGTTATATCTGGAACAGCTATTCCTGCAGATGAATTTAGAGATGAAATAAGAAAAGCAAAAGAGATGATTATAGAAAAAGGTGGAGCGCTAGGAGTAAATATAATGGTAGCTGCTTCAAACTTTGCAGAAGCTGTAAAGGTATCAATAGAGGAAAAAGTTGATATGATTATATGTGGAGCTGGTTTTTCAAGAGATATATTTGATACAGTTAAAGGAACTGGAGTGAAAATAGTTCCAATTGTATCAAGTTTAAAACTAGCTAAAATAGCTGAAAAATTAGGTGCAGATGCAATAGTTGTAGAAGGTGGAAATGCTGGTGGCCACTTGGGAACAGATAAAGATTCTTGGGAGATAGTAGAAGAGATTGCTAAGGGAGTTTCTATTCCTGTATTTGGAGCTGGTGGAGTAATAACTCCAGAAGATGCTGAAAGAATGATGGCTTTAGGTGTGGCAGGAGTTCAAATGGGAAGTAGATTTATTGCCACTGATGAATGTGAAGTTAGCCAAGAGTTTAAAGAGGTATATGTGAATTCTAAAGAGGGAGATGTGGTTCAAATAATGAGTTCTGCTGGATTACCAGCAAATGCGATAGTATCCCCTTATGTAAATAGAGTTATTGCAGAGGAGAAGTTAACACCTAAAAGTTGTACAAGTTGTTTAAAAAAATGTAGTAGAAAATTCTGTGTAAAAGATAGTTTAATAAAAGGTCATGAAGGTAATGCTTTAGAAGGAATTTTCTTTGCTGGAAAAGATGCTTGGAAGATAGATAGTATTTTATCTGTAAAAGAGGTGTTTGATATATTTAAAGGAAAAGTGAGTTTATAAAAATAATTTGAAAATCTAGTACGTTAGTGCTAGATTTTTTTTCTTTTTGTGTTATAATCAATTGATATTAAAGAGAAATAGGAGGAATTAGAGTGCAGATTATATTTTTTATCTTAACTTTTTTTGCTGTTTTAGGAGCTTTGGATAGGTGTTTTGGAAATAAGTTAGGATATGGTCAGAGATTTCAGGATGGAATATGTGTAGCAGGTCCATTAATTTTAGCGATGTTGGGAATACTTTCTGTAACACCCTTGATATCTAAGTTCTCAAAGCCTTTTGTAGAGCAGCTATATTATTTAACGGGAATTGATCCTTCGATATATATAAATTCAATATTGGCAACGGATATTGGAGGTTATTTTCTAGCACAAGACTTAGCAATTAATAAGAATTTGGCAGATTTTTCAGGTGTAATTTTAGGTTCGATGTTAGGAACTGTAGTTATATTTACTATGCCTGTTGCATTTGGAATTATTGATAGTGATTCGAAAAGTAGCTTTTCTAAAGGGATTTTAAGTGGGGTAGCCACAATTCCACTTGGTTGCTTCGTAGGTGGAATGATGATGGGGCTCGATATGGGATTAATTATTTACAATCTTGTTCCTATAGTTATTTTTTCGGCTGTTATTTGTGGTGGTCTATGGTTTTATCCAGAAAAAACTTGCAATATATTTGAAAAATTTGGAAAAATGATGACAATTTTAATAACTCTTGGCTTAGTTTTAACATTGATTGAAACTATGTTTGGTTACTCGATAGTGGAAGGATTAAATCCAATAGATGAAAGTATGAAAATTGTAACAAGGGTATCACTGACATTGAGTGGAGCATATCCGTGTTTATATTTTATAGAGAAATATTTTAAAAATTCTTTGAAAAAATTAGGTGGTATTTTAGGAATAGATGAAAGTGGAACAGCAGGATTTATGGCCTCTTTAGTGAGTAGTATACCTATGTTTGGAATTTTTAATAAAATGGATAATAATAGTAAAATAATAAATAGTGCTTTTGCTGTTGCTGGGTCTTATGTTTTTGGCGGACAATTAGGTTTTGTTGCAGGAGTATCACCGGAAAATATTTTAGCATTTATTGTGGCTAAACTAATATCTGGTTTTGCAGCTATCTACTTAGCTAAAACTATGTTTATAAATAAAAAGGAAAGAAACAATAGTTTTGTTTTGAATAAAGGTTTAAAGATAAATTAGAGAGGGAGATAAAATGGAAAAAATTATCGTTGATTTAAAAGAGAGATATGCAAAAATTTTAGATGAATTAAAAGAGTTAAATCAATTTCTTTTTGAAAATCCAGAGTTAGGATTGAAAGAGATAAAAGCTAGAGATAAGCATTGTGAGCTGTTAAGTAAATATGGATTTTTTGTTGAAAAAGGATATTGTGGAATAGAAACAGCTTTTTTAGCAAATTATGCAGCGAAAAAACCAGGACCGAGAATAGCTTATTTAGCTGAGTACGACGCTTTACCAGAGATAGGTCATGGATGTGGGCATAATCTGTTAGGAGTGACGAGTACAGCTGCAGGAATATTACTAAGAGAGTTTGTAAATATGTATGGAGGAGAGGTTTTAGTGATTGGAACTCCAGCAGAGGAAACAGATGGTGCTAAAGTTAAGATGGTAAAAGAGGGTGCGTTTAATAATATAGATGTAGCTATGATAGTTCATCCAACTAGTGGTAATATACATTTAAGAAGTAGTTCTAGTCAGGCTATGGAAGCTTTACAATTTACATTTAGAGGAAAGACTTCACACGCTGCAGGAGCTCCTCATCTTGGGATAAATGCACTAGATGGAGTTATAACACTGTTCAATACTATAAATGCATTGAGACAGCAGATTCTTCCAACAGATAGAGTTCATGGAATAATAACAAAAGGAGGAGAAGCAGCTAATATAATTCCAGATTTAGCTGTAGCTAACTTCTATGTTAGATCAAGAAATAAAAAAGAGTTGGATGTGCTTTTAAACAAAGTTTTAAATTGTGCTAATGGTGCTGCTGTTTCAACAGGAACAACTTTAGAAATAGAAAATTATGAAACGAGTTTCTTAGATTTAATTACAAACAAAACTTTAATGGGAGTTTATGAAGAAAGTTTAAAGGATATCGGAGTAGATAATATGCAGGACTCAGAAGATAGTGGTTCTACAGATGCAGGAGATGTAAGTCATGTTTGTGCAACTATTCATCCATATCTGCCTCTATATAAAAATGTAATTAGTCACAGTAGAGAATTGGCTCAATGTACGGTAGAAGATGGTGCTTATAAAGGAATGGAAGAAGCTGTTTTAGCCTTAGCTGCAACAGGAATTAAGCTTTTAAAAGATTCTAAACTTTTAGATGATATAAAATTAGAATTTAGCAATAGATAAAAAAAGAGGCTTTACTTTGTAGAGCCTCTTTTTAATATTTAACTATTTTTTAGCTAGTAAATCTCTAATTTCTGTTAGAAGAGTTTCCTCTTTTGTAGGAGCGGCAGGAGCAGCAGGTGTTTCCTCTTTTTTACGTAGCCCGTTGATTGCTTTTACCATAATAAAGATACAGAAAGCTATTATAGTGAAATCAACAACTGATTGTATAAAGTTACCATATTTTATAGCTGCTTCAGGAATAGTTCCTTCAGCAGGTTTGATAACATATTTTAAATCGGTGAAGCTAACTCCTCCTAATAAAATTCCAACAATAGGCATTAGAATATCGTTTACAATAGATGTAACGATTTTACCAAATGCACCTCCAATAATAACACCGACAGCTAAATCAATTGCATTGCCTTTTATGGCAAATTCTTTAAATTCTTTTAAAAACATATCTATCCCTCCTTAGAACTTATAAATATTAAGAAATTTCAAGAGCTTTAAGAACATCGCAATCTAAAGCATTACGATATAGACCTAAAACAGTAGGGATCCCATCTGATTCATCAGCCTTTGAAACCATAAACTCTTTCGTTTTAATTTTATGACATTTTTTACATTTGTATATATAGTAAAGCTGACACATCTCATTACCATAATCATCTGTAAAATTCTTTTTAGCTAGGCCTAAAAATTCATAATCGTGTAGAAAATGTAACATAAGACTTCCCTCCTTTTGTTAAAAGTGTTATGTCAGTTATATACGAAATAAAAGCTAATTTCTTTTTCTGGCTGATAAAAAATTAAATTGTTTTTTTATTTTTATTTTTTAACCCAATTATTGCTCCGGTTACAAAGGTCATGAAGTCAGCAAAAGGAAGGGAAAGCCAAACGCCGTCCACACCAATAAAACTAGGCAAGGTAAATATTCCAATAATGATAAATACAAAACTTCTACCAAATGATAAAAAATTTGCAATTGTAGATTTTTCCATAGATTGTAAGTAGGAAATATTGATAAAATTTGCTCCTAAGAAGATTACAGCAGAAGAATATATAAGTAAGCCTCTAGAAGCTAGCTTAATAAGTTCTATATCCCCATTGAAAAATTCTATAATAAAATCTCTTTCAAAATATACAAGCGAAAGAATTAGCAAAGAAACGAACAAAGATATTTTGTGTCCTAAAATTAATGTAGCTTTTATTCTACCTGATTGGTTAGCACCGAAATTGTAACTAATAATCGGTTGAATTCCTTGAGCTAAGCCATTGAAAATCATTCTAAAAACATAGAAAATATAAGCTATTATACTAAAAGCGGCGACACCTATTTCGCCAGTTAAAATCATTAGTGTTGAATTAAATAAAACAGTGATTACAGCAACAGCAAATTCTAATACAAATGATGGGAATCCATTTAAACAGATTCTTTTAACAGCGTTTATATCAATACTGTCTTTTATAAATTTTATTTTACAATCTTTTCTTAAAAAATATGAGAGTAAAAATAGTGCAGATGCCATTTGGGCAATACCAGTAGCGTATGCAGCACCATACATTCCCCATTTGAATTTAAGAATAAATAAAGCATCTAAAAAAATATTAACAACAGCGCCAATCCCCATAGAAGCCATTGCAAAATTAGGACTATTATCATTTCTTACAACCGCATTAAGAGAGATTGAAAGCATAAAAAATATACT
>DIXX01000047.1:64639-71071 GCA_002428805.1 Cetobacterium sp. UBA6069 | reverse complement strand
TTATTTTGAAAAATAAGTGTTAGAGAGCAAATAAGTAGGTACGAAATAATATTTAGGATAACCATATGAGAAAAATATTTATTAACTTCCTCGATTTTTCCTTCGCCCTGCTTTATAGAGATAACTGTAGCTCCTCCTGTACCAAACATTAAACTTAGAGCAATTGTTAAAGTTATGATAGGATAAGCAACATTTATAGCAGCTAATCCATCTCCTCCAATCCCTCTACCAATAAAAATACCATCAATAATAACATAAAAAGCTGAGATTAACATTCCCATAACAGCAGGAAAAGAAAAACTAAAAAACAATTTGTTTATAGAGTCTTTTTCCAAATCAATTGAACCAATTTTCATTATCTACTCCTTTAAAATTTTTACACCGAGGTAGATTATAGCATAAAAAAAAGAGGCTGGTAAGCCTCTTTTACTAAAAACTCTTTTCTTTTATAAAAAGATTTTTGATGTTTTTAAGTTCTCCGAATATGATTATTTTATCTCCGTTTTCAAGAACAGTGTCTCCAGTAACAGGTTTGGTAGTATCGTCGGATTTTATAACGGTTAGTATTTGGAGATTGTAATTTGATCTTATGAAGGAGTTTTTTAATTCGGTGTTTAATAGTTCGTTGGGAAGATTAGTGACAATAATTTCAGCAATAACTTCATTTTTGAAAATCCCTAAAACCATAATTGGATTATCTTGATTTTTAAACATAATTTTTATACCAATTTTACTAATTATTTTGTCAAAATGAATTTTTACAACATTTACTTTTAGTAAAATATACCAAATAATAATAATAAAAATTACAGCTAGAATGACTTTAAAAATAATTTGAAGACTATTTTCATCATTTGACCTTGTAAAGAAATTGATGACCATAGAAACTATTGTAACAGAAAAAATATAGCCAAAAAGAATTGTAATAAAAGCTAATTTTTTTCTTTTTCGAGACGATGTAATCAATTCACTTTCAGTTGTTGTAAAACCACAAGTAGTTAACATAGAAATCACTTGAAAACGAGCAGTTTCTTCTGTTAAGCCTGTAAGTCTGAAAAGAATCGTAAATATTTCACAGATTAAAAGATAGGCTAACATTAAGCTAAAAAATGCTAAAATTGCAAAGTCAGTACTCATAACACCACCTACAGATAATAATTAATATAAAATAAATACTGTAAAAAAAATAAAATCCTTTAATAAATATGAAAACTCTAAAAATATATGTTATAATATTTTCAATTAAATTGAGTTAGGAGCAATAAAATATGAAAAAATTATTATTTGGTATAGCAATGTTATCTTTAGTTGCATGTAGTAAGCAAGAGGTTAAATTTGGAGATGAAAATTTAGAATTACAAGGGACTAAGTTGTATTATAAAGGTAAGTTGTTTAACGGATATGTAACGCAAGAGGTTCCATTTACAGATAAAGTTATAAAGATAGAGTATACAAATGGAGTTATAAAAACTGAAAAATAAACGATAGAAAGTATCCTTAAAGATGGATACTTTTTTTTAAAGGAAGAGAAGGAGGCTTTTAGAAAATACTTATATAATTAAAGTAAGTTTTGGAGGAAGCTATGGAGTTGAAATTTAAGTTTTTAGGGAAAGCATGTTGGACATTAGAGATAGATAAAAACTTTAAAATAGGTTGTGACCCTTCATTTTTAATCAAAAAAGGTGATGATGTAAAGTTGATTGGAGCAGAAGATGAAAGTTTTAAAAATATAAAACTTTGGCTAATAACAGAATGTTCTGCAAATCATTTTGATGAGGAAGGAGCTAAGGTTATAGAGGAGAACTCTAAAATTATAACAAGAAAAGAGTGTGGAAAGTTTTTAAGAGATAAAAAAAACTCCAATATTGATTTTTTGGATTGGTTTAAAAAAAGAGAGATTGAGATAAAAGATTATAAAATAATAATAGAGGTTATTCCAACGTATAAAGGTGGAGGATTTTTATCAAATCCAATTCTAGGAAAAGCGAATGGATATTTTTTAACAATAATTAGTAAAAAAGGTGAAGTAAAAAGAATTTATATAACAGGTGATACAATTTATACTGAAAGCATTATAAAAACATTGATATATTATACTGTAGATATAATGATTGCAAATATAGGAAGAATAAAAAATAGCTATTTTAGTGACGATAAGACTATGGATTTAGTGATGTTAAATAGTTTTATTAGAACATTGAACCCTTCAGAAGTAGTTACAATATTTTCTAAGGGAGAGGTAGCTCGAAAAGAGATGAAAAAATATATTGACTTAATCGAAGTTGGAGAAGAAAAAGAGGTTTAATAAAAAAAGGATGAAGAAATTTCTTCATCCTTTAATATTTACATGAACATGCTAACTCCAGGTCCGATTGGTAATCCTAAGTAAGTCCATCCAACAAACATTATTGTCCATCCAATTAAGAATACAATAGAGTATGGTAACATCATAGCGATGATAGTTCCAATTCCCATTGATCCCTCTTTTTCCTCATACTTAGAAGCAAATCCAACTATGATTGGGAAGTAAGACATTAATGGAGAGATAATGTTAGTAGTTGAATCTCCGATTCTGTATGCTAATTGAGTATATTCAGGAGTTAATCCTAATTCAACAAACATAGGAATGAATACAGGAGATAACATTAACCATTTAGAAGAAGCTCCTCCAATGAATAGGTTAACGAATGCAGTTAGGAAAATTAATCCAACAGCAGCCCAGATTCCAGAAATTCCTAAATCTTTTAGTACGTCAGCAAGCTTAACTGCTATAACAATTCCGATGTTTGATTTAGAGAAAACATAAACGAATTGTGCAGAAACAAATATAATAACTAAAACTTGTCCACAAGAAGCCATAGCTGTAGTCATAGCTTTGATAACATCTTTGTGTGATTTAACTGTTTTAGCAGCGATACCGTAAGCTAAACCAGGAATAAAGAATGCAAGCATTAAGATATATACAATAGAATCACTGAAGAATGGTTTTAAAATTTCCATTGTACCAGGCTCTCTGTTATTAGCAGCGATAAACTTTGCAATCTCTTCAGAAGTTAATTTGAAGATTGCATTTTCAGGTAATACCATTGCAAGAATTAAACCGATGAAAGCTATTGTAGCAAATCCAGCAGCTCTTAATCCTTTTTTCTCTTCAAGAGTAATTTGATCATTTAAATTAACGCTATCTTTTGGTCCTTTATATTCTCCAAGTCTTGGTTCAACAATTTTGTCAGTAATCCAAGCTCCAACAATTGTAATGAAGAATGTAGAAACAAACATGAAGAAGAAGTTAGCTGTAGGAGTAACAGAATACCCAGGTAAAACTATTTGGGCAGCTGTAGTAGTAATTCCTCCAAGTAACGGGTCTGTAGTTCCAATTAAAAGGTTAGCTGAGAATCCACCAGAAACTCCAGCGAAAGCAGCAGCGATTCCAGCAAGTGGATGTCTTCCAAATGATAAGAAGATAACTGCTCCAAGTGGAATAAGAACAACATATCCAGCATCAGAAGCGATGTTAGACATAACTCCAGCAAAAACAACAATAGCAGAAACTAGTTGTCTAGGAGTTGAAATAACAATTTTTTTGATTATAGAGTTTAATAGACCAGTTCCTTCAGCTAGTCCAACACCAAGCATAGCAACAACAATTGATCCAAGTGCAGCGTGTCCAGTAAAGTTTTTAACTGTTGTACCGAAAATTTCTCTAATTCCGCCTCTAGTTAGAAGATTTTGAACATAAGTTGTCTTTTCAATAACTTGTCCTGTTGTTCTTGAAATTTCTTTGTAGTTAACAGAAACTCCCATTGATGAAAGGACCATAGAAAAGATGATTGTTACGACAAAGAAACCAAAGAACATCGCAACTGGATGAGGTAGCTTGTTTCCTGTAACTTCGACAAAGTTTAGGAATTTTTCAAAGAAGCTCATTTTTTTTGTAGAATTTGTAGACATTTTTTCCTCCCTGATAATAAAGTGAATTGATAGAATTGTTGAAAATTTTTTTTCAATTTTTCTATTTATAAAATATATTAAGACTATTGATGTGGTATAGTCTCAAGTGATTTTAACATAATTTGTATTATAAATCAATACAAATTTTTGTAAAAAAATAAAAAAAACGCATTTATTTTAAAAAATAAATGCGTTTTAAAAACTTTAAGTTTGTTAATGAAACAATTATTTAGAAAATGAACTAGCATTCTCTCCTGCAATCTTACCAAAAACAGTGATGTCAACAACAGCATTTCCACCCAATCTGTTACTTCCATGAATTCCACCAGTAACTTCACCAGCAGCAAATAAACCTGGAATTGGTTCGTTATTTGATAAAACTTGAGCTTTATCATTTATCTTAATTCCGCCCATAGTGTGGTGAACGGCAGGGGCTACTTCAACACTATAGAATGGTCCTTCTTCTAATGTTGTAGGTAAGCTTCCTCTTTTAAATTCAGAATCGCTACCAGATTTAACACCTTCATTATATTTAGCAAAAGTTTTTTCTAACTCTTTAGCTGAAATATCTAATTTTTCTGCAAGTTCACTAAGAGTTTCACCTTTTGTTAGATAACCTTTTTTATCGTAACCATCAATAGCTTTTAAACTTTTTTTAACTTTTTCATCAAACATAAGGAATGCACTGCCACCTTTTTGATCAAGTTCAGCTTTAGAAACAACATCTCTAGTTTCTAGTTCGTTAACAAATCTTTTAGCATCTCTATTAACAAGTATAGCACCATTTCCTCTAACCGCTTCTGTAATCATAACACTATTACTTGGGATAACAGTTGGATGAGTTTGAATTTGATCCATATCTACAAAATCCACATTAAGCTCTTTAGCCATTACAATACCATCTCCAGTAGCACCTTTATGGTTTGTTGTACCAAACCCTTCAAGAGATTCAACATATTCTACAACCATATCCGAGTTTGCCCCGAATCCACCTGTAGCAATAACAACAGCCTTAGAATTAATTGTGTATTTTTCACCATTAGGAGCTTTTACAACAATTCCTCTGATAGCTTCACCATCATATATAAGGGACTCTGCAAAAGTTGAAAGTCTAATATCTACTCCAGAGTTTTTAGCAGTTTTAGAAAGAGCAGCAATCATATCTGGTCCAACAGGAGCTCCACCAGTAGGTCTATGAGTTCTATCAACACTTTGTCCTCCCATTCTTCCAAGATCAGTAAGGTCAGCACCTTTAGAGATTAACCAATCTACAATTTCAGATGAAGAGTTAGCTAATTTTGTAACTAAGTTTTTATCGTTAGTATTTTTTCCACCCTTCATTGTATCTTCGATAAATGTATTCACAGAATCCTTTATGCCTTTATTTTTTTGAATAGAAGTTTCAGCAGCATTAAGTCCACCAGTAGCATAGTTTGTGTTCCCACCTAAGATAGCAGATTTTTCAACTAAAATAACTTCAGAACCCTTATCTTTAGCAGCGATAGCAGCAGTAAGTCCAGCTCCACCACCACCGATAATAATAACATCAGTAGTGACATTGTTATAAGTAACAACCTTTTTTTCTCTAGCAGTAAGTTTTGCACCAGATTCTTTTATAGCTCTATCGATTGCTCTTTTTAGCCCTACGCTAGTAGAGGTAGCCCCCGCCACATTATCTACTTTAATAGACTGAGTTTCAATAACATCTGCAATAATTGAATTCATCCCATCTTTTGTAAAACTACTTTCTTTTTCCTCTAAAATCTCAATATTTTTAATTTCATCATCAATAATATTGACTTTAACTTTAATATCACCGTTATATCCTTTAGCTGAAGAGATATACTCTTTTCCATAAACTAAGTTTGTTGTTAAAAATAAAGAAGTTAAAATACTTATATATTTTTTGTTAAAAAATTTCATAAAAACAATCCTCCTGTTATTTATCTATATAATAATACTAATATACAATATCTATATTGTAAAGTATAAGTGATTAAAAATCAATATTTTTATAATAAAAAATGACGAAAAGTACATATTTCGTCATTTTTTGTTTTTAAACTATTCTTTTTCCATGATACTCGGTATTAGGAATTAAATTGTTTATATCTTTAAAATTATCCTTCGTAACACCACCACAAACAATAATTTTAATTTTATTTTCAGCAATTTTAATAAATTCATTTAAAAGTGATGCCCCATCAAAAGCTGTCTGTTTTTTACCAGATGTTAAAATACGATCAATCCCTAACTCTGCAAGTTTTAAGATATCTTTTTTAGGATTTTCTACTTCATCGATAGCTTTATGGAAAGTTATGCTCATAGGTTTAGCAAGTTCTACAAGTTCTTTTAAAACCGAGTAATCAATTTGATTAGACTCTGTTAAAACACCGAAAACGACTCCAAGAACTCCAAGCTCTTTACATATTTTAATATCTTCTTTCATAATTTCAATCTCTTCTTTAGAATAGACAAAAT
>DIXX01000047.1:62892-64335 GCA_002428805.1 Cetobacterium sp. UBA6069 | reverse complement strand
CCTTCATAAAGATTTTCACAAAGTTCAATTCTATTAGCACCATTTTTTACAGCTACAACAGCTTCAGCATATGATCCTACACAAGCTTCTAAAGTTATTGGAGATTTAACAACCTCAATTGTATTGTTAGCTACGATTTCTCCACCTTTAATTACTTTTGCAAAAACACCTTCACGAGGCATTATACAATCACCAACTCTATAGTAAATTTTACAATGGTGATGACATTGTTTACCTTTTTGAGTTATTTCTAATAGAGATTCTCCAATTTTTAAAATAGACCCTACAGCTAAATTTTTTAAATCGATTCCTTCAATAATTAGATTTTCACCAAAGGCACCAAAATCTACATTCCCCCCTTTTTTGTTGAAATCTTGAATTTTTTCAACTTCTAAAAGACTGATTTGTCTATGCCAATTTCCAGCATGAGCATCTTTTTCTAGTCCAAAGTTTTCAATTAAAACTCCTTTTTCAACAACCTTTTTTTCAGTTCCCTTATTTTCACTAGTACAAATAGCAATAAGTTTTCCCATTTTATCCTCCTATTTCATTCATCCCTTTTGTTTCAATATTCTCAATAATATCTTTTGAATCCATTTTATGTTCTTCTGGTTTTCTATTATAAATAGCCTCTTTAATAAGTTGAGCTAGCTCTTCGATAGATATATTATTTTTAAGATAAGTTTTTAAATCGATCCCCTCATTATAGTGGAGACAGAGTTTTAAAAATCCGTTAGATGTCACTCTAATACGATTACATTTATCACAAAATCTATTTGAGAGTGGGCTTATAAAACCAATCTTACCTAAAAATCCAGGAACTCTATAATATGCTGCAGGTCCATCGGTAATTTTATTAGCAGCTTTTTCTAAATCGTAATGATTTTTAATAAAAGATAGTATTTCAGAATTTTTCATAGAATTAAATCTTTTTCCTTCACCGATAGGCATAAGTTCGATAAATCTAACTCCGATATTTAGATTTTTAGTTAGATTCACAAAATCTAAGATTTCATCATCGTTGATCCCTTTCATAATGACAACATTCAGACGGACTCTATCAAAATTCTTTTGTGCAGCTACTTCAATAGTTTTAAAAACTTTATCGAAATCGCCACCACGAGTTATCTCGTTGTATTTTTCTTTATTTAGACTATCTAAACTTATATTAATTCTATCGAGTCCATTTTGTTTAAACTCTTCTAAATTTTCTAAAAGGTTAAATCCATTTGTAGTGATTGCAATTTTTTCAATACCTTCAATTCTATTGATTTTTTTTAGTATTTCAGGAAAATCTTTTCGGATTAAAGGTTCCCCACCAGTAATTCTAATTTTTTTAATTCCAATCAATGAAAATGCTTTAACAATTTTTTCAATATCTTCAGTGCTTAGCAAGTTGGAAATTTTTGAAAAATTGTTAGAGCTTTCGGGAAGACAGTATTG
>DIXX01000047.1:58616-62644 GCA_002428805.1 Cetobacterium sp. UBA6069 | reverse complement strand
CATAGGCTCTCGACTCCTTAAAATGTTTATAAAACTTAATTTTCATAATCTTTTTTGAATTCAATTTTTGCATTCAAAAACTCTTCCATCTCTTGCAAAAGTTGAAATAAAGTAGCTCTGTTTTCAAATTCAGCTCTGGTTTTAGGCAGTGGAAAATTTGAGAAGAGCTCTTTTAACTCTTTGTGCTCTACGATAAGAGGAGTTGTTTTTTTATCAATTTCAATATTATCAGCAACTTTTAAAATAAAATCAGCTATGATGAGACTATATTCATGTGTAATATATAATCTTTTAAAGCATGTTCTCATTCTTGTTAAAATTCTGTACTGTCTTCTTCTCATTGAAAAGAAATCTAAATTTTCGTTACATTTATCAAAAAGAGAGTTGTCATAATCTAGTAAAGAAAATTTTCTACCCTCTTCAATTGTATTTTTTAAAGAACGAAAATTTTTCTCTTCATTAACAGAAACACAGCTACACTTTAAACTTTCAGCTATATCGGTTAAAATTACTTTAAGTATATCATCAACTTTTAGTTTAATAGAGTCAATAGTTTTAGAGTTTGTAGGCATATAAAGATTAAGAACATTACCTATAGATAAACCGAGTATCAATACATAAAATTCATTTAATAAGAAATCAATAGATATTGATTTTTCACTTAAAATATGAGTTGCTAAAACTGTTGTAACTAAAAATCCTTGAACGATTCTAAATTTCATGCAAAGAGGCATGAAAAGAAGAATGAATATCCCAAAAGTTATATAGTGGTAGCCTAAAAAAGATGATAATAAAATGAAAAGTGACATTCCTAATATAACAGCAAAAAATCTTTCAATTGTAATCTTAATACTATCACTTTTAGTTGCTTGAATAGAGATAATAGCAATAATACTTGCAGTTAATCCATATTTTATACCAAAGTAATCAGCCAGATAGTAGGCTAAAAAAGATGCTGCAGCTGTTTTAAAAACTTTGTGGTCAAAATATTTAAACATATAAACTCCTTCTATAATTAAATTATTCCTACTTAAATTATATATAAAAAAATGAAAAATATCAAAGTAAAAAACATAAAAAAAATACCCCATTAAAAAATGAGGTATTTTGAAAAACTTATTTAGATATTAAAGAAAATATCAAGAGTTTCTTCGTCAGGTTTTTCACCTATATACGATCCTATTATAAAAATAATTAAGCTCATAAAAATAACAGGAACAATTTGATGTAATCCTGAGAATGAGATTTTAAATACAGAGAAGTATATAAACGAAGCAACACCGAAAATCATAGATGAAATAGCTCCAATTGCATTAGCTCTTTTCCAATACAATCCCATAATAATAGGACAGAAGAATGCTGCTTCTTGTCCAGCTAATGCAAACAGGTTTATCCAAACAAGTAGATTAGGTGGATCAAGTGCTAATAAAAATACAATGATTCCGATAAATAGTGATGTAAATAATGAAAGCTTTTTAATTTTAGAATCACTTGGATTCGGATTGATATAATTTATATATAAATCTTTTACGATAGTAGCTGATGAAAGAATTAAGAATGAATCAACAGTAGACATGATAGCTGCAAGAGGTCCACCTATAAATACACCAGCTAAAATAGGGTGTAAATTTGAAATAGCCAGAGTAGGGATGATTTTATCTCCAATTTCTATTCCAGGAAGTATCGCTACTCCCATAACCCCAATTAAATGCATAATAAGCATAAGAATTCCAACAACTGATGTTCCAATAATCATAGCATTATGCATTGACTTACTATCTTTAAATCCCATACATCTAACTGATGTAGCTGGAAGCCCAAGAATAGCTACTCCTACAAGCATCCAGAAAGATAAAATAAATGGTTTAGCAATAGCTCCACCAGAATCAGGCGTTAAAAGTGCAGGATTAGTTTGCTCTATAGTTCTCATGATGTTTTCCATACCACCACCAACTCTAAGCATTGTAAAGAAGAGTATTCCAGATGCGATTAGCATAACCCCTCCTTGAATAGCGTCAGTTAAAGCAACCGCTCTAAATCCTCCAATAGTTGTATAAGTAATTATAACAAATGAAAATATGATCAATCCAACAATATACGGTAACCCAGTAACACTTTCAAATAATCTAGCTCCTCCAACAAAGTTAGCTACAATTGTTCCAATGAAAAAAATAAGCATAATAACAGAACCTAAAATAACAACAATATCGTTTTTATATCTAGCTCTTAAAAGGTCAGTGATTGTTAAACCACCAATTTTTCTTGATATTATAGCTAGACGTTTTCCTAAAATTCCAAGAGTTAAAAAAGCAGTCGGTGTTTGAATACAAGCTAAAAGTACCCATCCAAGCCCCATTTTATAAGCGACTCCAGGTCCACCAATAAATGAACTAGCTCCAATATAAGTAGCAATAATTGTCATAGCTAAAACAAAGCCACCCATATTTCTACTTCCAATAAAATATTCCTCCATAAAATCAACACTACCACTATTTTTGATTTTATTAACTTTCCAAGCAACCCCCAACATTAAACAAAGGTATAAAATAATCGGTAAAAGTATAAGCATTGAATCCTCCCTAATCTAAATCAATATCTTTAAAAAATAATTTTACGGCTATAAAAACTAGTACATTTATAACAACTAACCCTAAAACACATGAATAAAAAAACCAGCTAGGTAACCCTAAAATAAACTTATTACTTTCAGCTTTGTAGATATAAGCAAAGTAATACCACCAACAAAAATAAAAGGCATAAAGAAGAACTGTAATGATGGCTTCTTTGTTAATTTGACTAATATTTTTTCTCATTATAAAAACCTCCCTAAAATTAAATAATATAAAAAAGAGAGCAGATTAATGCTCTCTTTAGATAACTATTGTCTTTCGCTTTTTAACTTGTCAGCCATAGCTTTTGCAATATTTTCTAGTTTCTTTTGATCCTCTAAAGTAGGTTCTCCTTTAGCTTCTACAGATTCAGCAATAATCTCTAGACCCGGAAGAGCATCAGCAAAAGATTGGATTCCTCTTACTCCACCACCGCTCCATAACATATTTCCAAAAATTCCAAGATATCTATTTTTTAAACCGTAGTTTTTTAATTTATGTAAAAGTCCTTGTAAAACAGGATAAACATCATTGTTATGTGCTGCAGATCCAATAATAAGCCCTTTGTACTTCCAAATATCGCTAATAATGTAAGAGTGATCAGTTTTCGAAGCATCGTAGATTTTTATATTTTTTATTCCGTTCCAAGAAAGTTCTCTAGCAATAACATTTGCCATTTTAGCTGTTGTACCGTAAAGTGTTCCATAAACAATAACAACCCCCTCTTCTTCAGGAGTAAAGCTAGCCCAGTTAGCAAAATGGTTAATAACTACAGATATATCTTTTCTCCATAGAATTCCATGAGAAGGACAGATATATTTTATTTCAAGTCCACCTAATTTTTTGATTGCATTTAAAACTTGTGGTCCATATTTACCAACGATATTAGCATAATATCTTCTCATTTCATCTTCATAGAAAGAGAAGTTAATCTCATCGTCAAAAATTCCACCATCTAAAGTACCGAAGCTTCCAAAAGCATCATTAGAGAATAAAATTTTATCAGTAGTATCGTAAGTTACCATTGATTCAGGCCAGTGAACCATAGGAACCATTGCAAATGTTAAAGTATGATGACCTAGATTTAAAGTGTCACCCTCTTTTATGCACATGAATTTTGCTTCATCAAAATCATGTATAAAAGCTTTAATCATTTTTAGCGTAATTACATTACCAATAATTTTAGCTTCAGGGAAGTGTGCCATAACCTCTCCTAAAGATCCAGAGTGATCAGGTTCCATATGATTAACAATAATGTAATCAAGAGATTTTCCTTTTAAAATTCCATTTATTTTTTCAATGAATAATCCAGCAGTAGAGAAATCAACTGTGTCAATAATACAAGTTTTTTCGTCGTTTATCAGATATGAGTTATAAGCAACACCTTGCGGTAGTGGCAAATAATTTTCAAATCTTTCA
>DIXX01000047.1:8580-58290 GCA_002428805.1 Cetobacterium sp. UBA6069 | reverse complement strand
AAGTACATAGAAAGATATTAAAAATCTAGAAAAAGTAAAAAAAGTTTTACGAAAATTAGAAGTGGTGATATAATCAAATAAAAGTTAGGGTTGATTATATGCTTAAAATTAACTAAAAAATAAATATGTGGCATAAGGAGGGGGAATGAATCCAATATTTTTAGAGATAGGAAGCTTTAAATTGAGCTACTATGGATTGTGCTATGCTATAGCTTTTTTTGTAGGAATAGAACTTTTAAAAAAAGAAGCAGAAAAAAAGAGTATATCTAAGGCTTTGATAGAGGATTATGCTTTTGTAGCTATGCTTTCAGGACTTTTAGGAGGAAGATTATATTATGTTTTATTTAATTTTCCATATTATTTAAACCACCCAGCTGATATTTTGGCTGTTTGGAAGGGCGGAATGGCTATTCATGGTGGAATATTAGGTGGATTTATAGGAACGTTAATATATGCTCAACGGAAAAAGTTAAATGCATTTTTACTAGGAGATATGGTTGCACCTTTACTTTTGTTAGGTCAAGGAATTGGAAGATTTGGAAATCTAGCTAACGGAGAGGTTCATGGAGTACCAACGTTTACACCACTCAATATAATCTTTAAATTAAAACCAAGCTTTTATGAATGGTATAATTATTATAATAGTTTAAGTTTAAGTAATAAAGCTAACTATAAAGAGTTAGTTCCTTGGGGACTGGTTTTTCCAGTTAGTTCTCCTGCAGGAGAGGAGTTTCCAAATTTACCACTTCATCCAGCAATGCTCTATGAAGCAGGGTTGAATTTTATAGGTTTTATATTTTTGTATTTTTATATGAGAAAAAAAGATTATAGAACAGGAACAATATGGTGGACATACATAATAATTTACAGTATAAATAGAATAATAGTGAGCTTCTTTAGAGCAGAAGATTTAATGTTATTAGGAGTTCGTGCCCCACACGTTGTGAGTTTTATAATGTTACTAATAGCAGCAATAATTATAATGATAATCAATAAAAAGTCAGGGAGTGATAAATAATGAAAAAAATCTTTGGTATACTGTTAATGTTTACAATTTTATTTGGAGGATGTTCAAGTTTAACAGCTAGAAATAAAGGCGTGAGAGGAAAAGAGTTCATACTTATTCAGGAAAATTCAATTCCTAATGTTTTAATAGGATTTGATGATCATAACTTTTATGGCTTCTCTGGATTAAATAATTATTTTGGAAGATATGAGAAAAAAGGAAATAAAATAAAATTTGAAAAACTTGGAGCGACTTTAATGGCTGGTCCAGATAAAGTTATGAAGATGGAAAGTGAGTATTTAGCGAAATTAGATTTGGTTCAGTCATTTAATGTTGAAGAGGATATATTAACATTGAATTTAAAAGATGGGACAACTTTAAAATTTAAAGAAAATAAAACTATTGACAAAAAATTAAAATAATACTATAATCAAATATCAAAATAAAATAAATATATCCAAGGAGAAAAATATTTTTTCCTATAAGAAATTGGATTTAGTTAAGGCGAAATTTTTTTTTTCGCCTTTTTTTTTTCGATTTTATAATTTGAATGGAGGATATTTAATGAAAAGAACTAAGTATGTATTTGTAACTGGTGGAGTTGTATCATCTTTAGGAAAGGGAATTACAGCAGCTTCTTTAGGTAGATTGTTAAAGGAAAGAGGTTATAGCGTAACTATTCAAAAATTTGATCCATATATAAATGTAGATCCAGGAACAATGAATCCTTATGAACATGGAGAAGTATTTGTAACAGTAGATGGAGCTGAAACAGATTTAGATTTAGGTCACTACGAAAGATTTTTAGATGAAAATTTAACAAGATATAATAATATAACAACTGGAAAAATTTATCAATCAGTTATAAATAAAGAGAGAAAAGGGGAATATTTAGGAAAAACAGTTCAAGTTATTCCTCATATAACAAATGAAATAAAATCTAAAATAGAGCTTGTTGGAAAAGAAAGTGGATCGGATATAGTTATAACAGAGATTGGTGGAACAGTTGGAGATATTGAATCGACACCATTTTTAGAAGCTATTAGACAATTTAAGTATGATGTAGGTAGAGAAAATGTTTTATACGTTCATGTAACATTAGTTCCATATCTGAAAGCTGCGGGAGAGTTGAAAACAAAGCCATCACAACACTCTGTAAAAGAGCTGATGAGTTTAGGTATAAGACCAGATATTTTAGTTTGTAGAACAGAACACCCAATAAATTCAGACTTAAAAAGAAAATTATCTATGTTTTGTGATATAGATTCAGATGCTGTAATAGAAGCGCCAGATGCTAAAACTATATATGAGGTTCCTCTTATAATGGAGGAAAATGGATTAGCAGAGGTAGCTTGTAAAAAATTAGGGATTGAAAATAGAGAGCCTAATTTAAATGAGTGGAAAAAAATTGTAAAGAGTATAAAACATCCTGAAGATAAAGTTAAATTAGCTGTAGTTGGAAAATATATAGAACTAAAAGATGCTTATATAAGTATAAATGAATCCATTGAACATGCAGCATATAGTCTAGGATTAAAGGCTGATATTCACTATGTTCAAGCAGAAAATCTAACTTCAGATGCATTAAAAGGATTTAATGGAATTTTAATTCCAGGAGGATTTGGAGATAGAGGTGTTCAAGGAAAAATAGATGCAATAAAATTTGCTAGAGAGAATAAAATACCGTTTTTAGGAATATGTTTAGGAATGCAAACTGCAGTTATAGAATTTTCAAGAAATGTTTTAGGGATGCAAGAAGCAAATTCAACAGAATTTGATAAAAATACTAAGTATCCGGTTATTGATATTTTACCTGATCAAAAAGATATTAAAAATTTAGGTGGAACAATGAGATTAGGGGTATACCCTTGTAAATTAGAGAAAGATAGTTTAGCTTATGAACTTTATAAAGAGGAGCTTATCTATGAAAGACATAGACATAGATTTGAATTTAATAATGAATTTAAAGAGCTTATACAAGAAAAAGGATTGAAAATATCAGGTTCTTCGCCAGATGGGTCATTAGCTGAAATTGTTGAGTTACCAAAAGAGATGCATCCATTTTTTATAGCGGGGCAGTTCCATCCAGAGTTTAAAAGCAGACCAGGGAAACCACACCCACTATTTTTAGGATTTGTAGATGCTGTTTATAAGTTGGAAAAATCTTTGAAAAATTAATCTAAGATTAATTTTCTAGAGTTTCCTCTTATATCAACTTCGATTATTTTTTCGATAGAGCCATTTCTATGACCGACTAAATAGTTTGTCATGTTAGCAGCAGAACAAGAGTGATTAGGAATGATTTCAACTTTATCACCAATTTTTAGGGCCGAAGGGCCCTCTTTTTTTACCTTAGCAACCTCTTCAGATAAACCGATAACAGTTAGCTCAGGATGATTTTTAATAATTCCAAAACCTTTTGTAAGAGAGTTTCCATGAGCACCTTGATCAAGACCTAGACACTTACTTCCACAATCTAAAATATATAGATCTTCAGAAGGATTAGATATAACTGTAGCTAGAACAGTTAAAGAACACTCTTCTTCTTTAGCAGCTCCTAATGCAACTTGAATAGCATCAAAGAAAACATAATTTCCAGGTCTAGATATATTTATTTCAGTTGATTCAATAGCTTTTTCAAAAGTTGGAGTTGTTCCAGTAGCTACAAATTCCACATTAGCTTCGACTTCAGTTAAAAGAGCTTTAGCTAAACTCATTGTTTCAATCTCTTTTTTAGTTATATCAGCAATATGATCCTTTGAGAATCCATAAACTTGCCCAGTGTGAGTTGAAATTCCTTTGAAAATAAGATTTGGATACTTTTTTAGTGAGTTAAAAAGTTGAACTGAATCTTCAGGGGTAACACCAAATCTATTTAGACCACTATTTATTATAATTTGATAGTTAATTTTAGTGTCACTTAATTTTTTGGCTAATTCAGCAGCGGGAATTTCGTTATCAAAAGCAACAAATAGTTCACAAGTTTTATTTAACTCTAAAACTCTTTCTAGATTGCTATCACCAATTACAGGATAAGCAAGCATAACTTTTTTAACACCACTTTTTTTAACAACAGCTTCAGCCTCATCTAAAGTACCAACAAGAACTCCTTTAGCACCAGCATCGATTTGCATTTTAGTGATTTCACTACTTTTGTGAGTTTTTAACATAGGAAATAATTGCACAGAGTTTTTCTCTGCTAAAGTTTGATATTTTGTTATATTTTTTTCTAAAGCATCTAGATTAACTAAGAAGCTAGGCGTAGTTAAAGATGAGATATTTTTCATTTTAAACCTCCAATTAAATTTCTAATAGAAATATACAACGATTTTACAATAAAGTCAAACTTTATTTTTTATATTAAATAAAATATAAGTTTATAAAAAGGATTTGAACTACAAATAAAAAACAGCTTGGAAAAAGGAATTTCATCTGATATTATTGTATATATAAATATGAAGTAAAAACAATGTAGGAGGACGAATATGAACGTAATATTAGGAGTGACGTTTTTTATATTAGGAAGCTTAGCTGTTTATATATTCCAAAAGAAAAGGTTCAAAAAAATGAAAGAGGAAGATTTTGTTGTCGAAGTTGTACAAAAAGCTTTTTTAAGAGAGAAATTTTCAGATCACAACGAGCATAACTTAGTTAGAGCTCTATTAAAAAGTGATTCATTTATAAAAGATTTATCATTGACTGCAAAATTTAAAGGCATGATAGTAGGATATATTCTTTTCACAAAAGTTAAAGTTGGCGAAGAAACATTATTAGCGTTAGCTCCGTTAGCTGTTTTACCAAGATTCCAGAAAAAGGGTGTAGGTAAAAGTTTAGTAGAGAAAGGACATAAAGTAGCAAAAGACTTAGGATATAAAGGTATCGTTGTATTAGGGCATGCTGAATATTATAAAAAATTTGGTTATGAGCCCGCATCTAAATGGAATATCAAATTCCCGCTAGAGATTGCAGATGAAAATTTTATGGCTATTGAGCTCTATCCAGGAGCTTTAGAAAATATAAATGGAACAGTAGAGTATCCAGTAGAATTTGGAATAAACTAGGATAAAAAAACACGCAAGGATTTCTGTTCTTGCGTGTTTTTTGTTTAAACTACACTACAAATTTCATCGAATTGAAGTCTTTTTTCTCTTGGATTAAGAGTTTTAGTTTCATCAAAGTATCCAATAGAAAGCAGCATAACAACGGTTTTATCCTCTTCTATTTCAAAAATTTCTTTAACTTTCTCTTCATTAAAACCAATCATAGCATGAGTATCTACACCGACATTTTTAGCACAAAGCATTATATTCATGGCAAGAAGTGATACATCTCTAACAGCCATAGCATTTCTTTTAACTTCCGTAGGATATAAAACAGTTTCACACATATTGATAAGTTGGTTAACCTTTTCTTCACTCATACCTAATTCAATTTTGGTATTCCACATTGGATTGTCACGTCCATATCCAAAAGTATCTCCAACCATTATAAGGGTCATGGCAGCTTCTTTTATTTTAGGTTGAGTACAAGCAGTAAATAATTTTTCTTTAGCCTCAGGAGAATGAACTGCAATAATCTTCCAAGGTTGTAAGTTAAATGAAGACGGAGCTAAAACAGCTTCGTTGATAATCTCTTTAAATAGTTTTAAATCTAAATCTTTATTTTGATCAAAAAAATTCACGCTTCTTCTATTAGATACAACATCTTTAAAATTCATATAAACACCTCCGAAATATACTATAACTATTATACTTAAAAGATGTAAAAAACCTTTTATTCTTCAATAATAATTCTAGGGATTCTTGAGTTTAATAGAGTAGTATATTCATAGTGGTCCATTTTAAGAAAAGAGTTAGATTTCTCAAAATCTCGATAGATTTCAACAGAATCTCCTAGTTCGATTGAGTCATCAATAAGTACAAAAGATGTATCCATACTGATATGGATGATTTGAAACTCTTTGTCATTTATGTGACAAAGAAGATTAGTATTATTTTTAGAGAACCCATCTCCATAACCGATTTTAATTTTTCCAACACGACTAAAACCTTTTGTATCGATATCCTCTTTTCTCATGTAACCTATAAAGTCAATATCTGAGAAATCTTTAATATTATAAATAGGACCCGATAACTTCCAAGAACGTCTAATATTTTCATTTTCAATACCTGGATCTAACATTCCAAGAAGACTTATACCACATCTTACATGAGTAGATCCTTCACCTAGTCCAAGAAGTGTAGCAGCACTATTTTGTGAATGAATAACTTCAAAACGCTCTCTTCCTAAAAAGTTAATAGAATCCAAGAAATCTTTTTGAATCAAAATTGTTTCTTCTGGATTTGAGCTAAAAAAATGTGTCATAGCTCCTTTGAAATATAGGTCGTTTTGGGTAATAATATTTTTAATTGATTTTAATTCATCCTTGGTGAAACCGTTTCTAGCAAAACCAAAATCAAACTTTAAATGAAGTTGAGAAAAATTTATATTTTTTAGAAGTAATTCTTCAAGCTCAGAAAGGCTATTTACACACATTTCTAAATTTTTATGAGTTTTTAAAAGAGAAAGATTTCCAATTGTTTCAAAGACTAGTATTTGCACATCGGATAAATTTAAAGATAAAATCTCGATGGCTTCAGATTCCCGAGCAACAGCAAAGTACCGGCAACCACCTTCGGCTAAAATAGAAACTACCTCTTTTAAACCATGACCATAAGCATTAGCTTTTACAACTGATATAATCTCTTTTTGAGTAGAATTTTTAATATAATTAAAGTTATGTATAATGTTATTTTTATCAAGTTTTACCATGAAACCGTCTCTGCTCATTTTAAACACCCCTTTTAATATAAATAGTATTGTTATTATTATTACCACATAATTTTATAAATTACAAAATAAATATTATTAAAAAAAATGAAAAAAACTTTCCCTTAGATGTTAAGAGAAAGTTTTTTCAATGATTTTTTCATAAGTGGAATACTTATTGAAAGACAGATAAGCTCAGCTATTGGAATGGCTAACCAAATACCAGTTTCTCCAATAATCATAGGAAGAGTGAAAAGAGGGATTAATACAAATATAATGGCTCTTCCACAGGCTATAAATGCAGATTCAAAAGGTTTTTCAATAGATGTATGGAAACTACTTGAAATTACATTAATAAATGATAACAAATATGCAAAAGTAAAGAAGAAAATTGCTCTATTTGTTAAATCTTGGAGCTCTTTATTTCCATTTGAAAAAAGAGCAATAATTTTATCTCCTAAAAGATGCATAGAGATAAAAGTAATAATTCCAATAGCAGCCCCGGATTTTAAAGCAACCTTTAAGACATCATGAATTTTATCATTTCTTTTAGCTCCTAAATTATAAGAGATAATAGGTTGTAGTGCTTGAGATAATCCGTATAGAGATATGTTAACAATAGAGTTAATATAAAATACGATTGTTAATGCAGAAACTCCTAAAACACCTATATTTTTCATGATAATAATATTGAAAATATAAGTTGTAATCGCACTTGAAACGACAGTTAACATCTCTGAACTTCCGTTATAGAAGATATCTCTGATTTCTTTAAGAGTTCCAGAGATTTTTCCAAATTGTACATGGTGAAATAAGCTAAGAGCTCCAAACATATTAGCAAAACATGAAGCGATAGCAGCACCCTCCATACCCATTCCTAACTTAATAACGAAAATATAATCTAAAAATACATTTGTTAAAAAACAAATAGAACCACTTACAAAAACTTGATTTGGTTTTCCGATAATTCTAACAAACGTTTCAGTGAAAATAGGCATACTAAAAAATATAGATCCAGGAATCAAAATTGCTAAATATTTTTTAACAAGCTCATAAGTTTCAGGGTTTGTTCCTAAAAGCCCCATAACAGTGTTAAAGTTTAAAAGTAAAAATACTGATATAAAAAGAAGAACTCCAAGAAGTAAAATTAAAGTTAAGCTTGTAAGACTCTTACCTTTTTCTTTATCTCCATTTCCAAAAGCTATTCCAACTAAAACTCCTCCACCTATACAAATCATTAAAGCGATACTAAGTAAAAGATTGATAAGTGGCATAGATAGATTTACAGCAGCTAGTCCTAAAGGGCCAACTCCTTTGCTCAGAAATAACCCATCGACCATAATTTGTAAAGACACGATAAGCATTCCTAAAATACTAGGAATTGCAAATTTAAAAAATAGTTTTTTTACGCACCCATTTTGAAGGGTAATGTTTTGTGACATTTTTTCTCCTTTATAAAATTAAAATATTATTAATCAATCATATATGATATTATAAACTATATACTTAACTATAATGTCAAGGAGAAATTATGAAAAATAGATATAAAATTTCAGAGTTAGCAAAAATAGGTGATGTATCAAAACAAACATTAATTTTTTATCATAAAAAAGGGATTTTAATACCAGAATATATTGACAGCACTAATGGCTATAGATTTTATTCAAACTCACAGATTTGGGATCTATTTTTTATTATAACTTTAAAAGAAGCCGGATTTTCTTTAGAAGAGATAAAAGAATATACAAAAGTAAAAACTACTTTAAAAAGTTTAGAATTTTTAGAGGAAAAAGTGGTTGATATCGATAAAAAAATAGAAGAGTTAAAAAAAAGTAGAAATTCTATTCAAGAGAAAATTTTATGCTTGAAAGAGATGTCTTCAAATTTAGAGGAAAAAGTTCAGTTAGTAGAAGTTAAAGATATGAAGGTTTGTTTTATAAAAATAAAAAATCCTCTTGATGAAAAAGAGATAGCTGAAACATATGGGAAAGTGCAAAGGCTAGGAAATAAAAATGGCATAAAAGAAATTTTATATATTACGAAAGTAAAACAAAAAGATATTTATGAAAACTCTGAGATTCCTATAAGTGAGATTGGGTTGCTTATCCCTGAAGGCTGTAGTATCAAAGGAGAGGAGCTTATTGAAGGTAAGAAATGTGTAATGTTAAGACATAAGGCAACGTTTGATATGATAAAATTAACCTATGAAAATCTTCACAGATTCATCAAAGAAAATGAATTCCAAATTGCTGGAGATTCAATAGAGATTGGGAATGAGGTTATTGTTCCACTTGAAAACGGGGTTGGAGGGATTGTAGACATATATATTCCAATAAAAGAATTGAAAAAAACTAAAAACTAAGATATTCTATAAGGAGTATAAATAAAAGGAGAATAAAAAATATGAGTACAAATGAAATAAGAAGAAAAAAGGCGATAGGATTAGAAGGCTTTGTTTGTATAGCTATACTTTCAACACTAATCTATCTTCTATCTAGTAAAATGGGTGGAATAAATATGATTAATACAGTTATAAAAACAGCACATGATTTGTTACTAAATACAGTATTTTTCATAATGGGAGTTTCAGTTATAGCGGGAGCTTTTGCAGGTATTTTATCTGAATTTGGAGTTATAGCAATTTTAAATAAATTGTTATCTCCTTTGATGAAACCTCTTTATAGATTGCCTGGAGCAGCAGCTATAGGAGTTTTAACTACTTATATATCTGATAACCCTGCAATACTTAGTTTATCTGCAGATAAAGGATTTACAAAATATTTTAAAAAATATCAATTGCCAGCATTAACAAATTTAGGAACATCTTTTGGAATGGGGTTTATAGTATCAACATTTATGATAGCTCAAAGTGGAAGCATGAATGAAAATCTTGTTTTTCCAGTTATCTTAGGAAATTTAGGAGCATTTATAGGAAGTATTGTGAGTGTAAATCTTATGATTAACTTTACTAAAAAGATTTTCCATGAAAAGGGAGATTTAGTGGAGAAAGATGATTCAGCAACGAATTTTTTTGAATATAGAGATATAAGAGATGGAAATGCATTAGAAAGATTGTTAGAGGCACTTTTAGAAGGTGGAAAAAACGGGGTTAAGATGGGAATGGAGATTATCCCAGGAGTTCTTATAATATGTACAACAGTTTTATTATTGACAAATGGAGCTGGAGAAAATGGATATACAGGAGCAGCTTATGAAGGGATTGCACTATTACCATATGTAGGAGAAAAACTACAGTTTATATTAAAGCCACTATTTGGATTTACAAGTGCAAAAGCGTTAGCTTTTCCAATAACATCACTAGGAGCAGTAGGAGCAGCACTTGGTCTTGTACCACAATTTATAGCAGATAAGGCTATAACTTCTAGAGAGATTGCTGTATTCACAGCTATGGGAATGACTTGGAGTGGATATTTAAGTACACACGTTGCTATGATGGATAGTTTAGGATATAGAAAACTAACAGGAAAAGCTATATTTAGTCATACAATCGGAGGAATTGTAGCGGGAGTAGTAACTAACATTTTATATACACTTTTTATGTAGTTAAATAAATTTATATAAACTATGGGGGATAAAAATGAGAGATTATAAAATTGATTTGCACATTCATACAAATGTAAATCCACACGCTTTTAGTACATTAGAAGAAAATATATCTGCAGCAGCAAAAAAAGGAATGGAAGTGATCGCAATTACAAATCACGGTCCTGCTTTGCAAGATACTCCTCACTGGTGGCATTTAGTAAACATTGCAATTTTACCAGAGGTAATAGAAGGTGTGAGAGTAATTAAAGGTGTAGAAGCGAATATACTTGATGAAAATGGGAAATTAGATATCAATCAGAGGGTTTATGATCATATGGAACTTGTTCTAGCAGGATTTCATGTAGTTGATGAATATGGAGCGATAGATGACATAGAGAAAAATACTAGAGCTATATTGAGTTTGATAAAAAAGCAAAAAGCTGATATAATAGTTCATCTGGGAAATCCGATTTTTCCAGTAGATTATAAAAGAATAGTTGAAGCAGCTGCAGAAAACAAAGTAGCTTTAGAAGTAAATAACACCTCTTTGGGAACTATTACAAGAGTTGGTTCTAGAAAAAATTGTAAAACAATGCTAGAGTTTGCAAAAGAAGAGAGATGTTATATAGCTTTAGGCACAGATGCTCATTATTCTGGTCATATTGGAAATTTTGAAAGAGCAGTTCAACTTTTAAATGAAGTTGAGTATCCAGACGAGTTAATTATAAATAACTCAAAGGAAACTTTTGAAGAATTTTTAAAACTGAGACAAGAGTTGAGAAGTAAAAAAGTAGACTCTTAATTTTGGGAGGAAAAGAAAAATGCAAAAAAATAGAATTTGTGAATTATTAGGAATTAAATACCCGATTATCCAAGGAGCAATGGCTTGGATATCAAACGGAAACTTAGCTGGACATGTATCTAAAGCTGGTGGATTAGGAATAATCGCTGGTGGAGGAATGCCACCTGAGATTTTAAGAGCAGAAATCAGAAAAGCAAAGACAATAACTGAAAAACCATTTGGAGTTAATTTAATGCTTATGATGGAAAGTGTTGCTGAGCAAATAGATGTTTGTATAGAAGAGGGAGTAAAAGTTGTTACAACTGGAGCTGGAAACCCTGGGGTATATATGGAGAAATTAAAAGCTGCAGGAATAAAGGTTATACCGGTTGTTGCATCAGTTGCTTTAGCAAAAAGAATGGAAAAAATAGGAGCAGATGCAGTAGTTGCAGAGGGACTAGAAGCAGGAGGGCATATTGGTGAAATCACAACAATGGCACTTGCTACTCAAGTTGCAAGAGAAGTTTCAATTCCTGTTATAGTAGCTGGTGGAATCGCTACTGGAGAGCAATTCTTAGCTGGATTAGCACTAGGTGGAGAAGCAATTCAAGTTGGAACTATATTTATAGTTGCTCACGAATGTGATGTACATGAAAACTATAAAAACTTAGTATTAAAAGCAAAAGATAGATCAACAGTAACAACAGGAAACTACACAGGGCACCCAGTTAGAGTTTTAAATAATAAGTTCTCTAAGGCTATTTTAGAGCTAGAGGAAAAAGGAGCTCCAAAAGAGGAGATCGAAGAGTTAGGAAAAGGAAAACTAAGATTAGCAGTTGTAGACGGAGACGTTCAAAACGGAAGTGTAATGTCTGGACAAGTTGCAGGATTAGTTAAAGAAGCTTTAAGCTGCCAAGAGATTGTAGATAAGTTAATGAACGAGTTAAAAGAGGAAAAAATAAAACTAGATCAAAGATTTTCAACAATAACTTTTTAACAATGGAGGGGTAGAGTAATCTACCCTTTTTATCTAAAAAAATAAGGGAGAAGTATATGTATAATAAAGTAATGGAAACTGTAGAGTTTTTAAATTCAAAAGTAACTAATAGACCTAAGATAGCTATAATATTAGGTTCTGGACTTGGTGGATTAGTTGATTATGTAGAAAATAAAATAGTGATACCATACGAGGAGATACCAAACTTTCCAGTTTCAACAGTAGCTGGTCATGCAGGGGAGCTTGTGTTTGGAACTATAAATGATGTAGAAGTTTTAGTTATGAAAGGAAGATTCCACTATTACGAAGGATACAATATGAAAGAGGTTACTTATCCTCAATATGTATTCAAGAAATTCGGAATAGAGACGATGATAGTGAGTAATGCAGCTGGTGGAGCTAATAGAGCTTTTAAACCTGGAACTCTTATGATTATAAATGATCATATTAATTTCTTTGGAACTAATCCTTTAATTGGAAAAAATGATGAGAGATTTGGACCTAGATTCCCTGATATGTCAGAAACTTACAGTAAAGCTTTAATAGAAAAAGCTAAGTCTGTTGCAAATAGATTAAATATAGAGTTTGAAGAGGGAGTTTATTTAGGATCTTCTGGACCAACTTATGAAACAGCGGCTGAGGTAAGTATGATGATGACGATGGGTGCATCAGCAGTTGGGATGTCTACAGTTCCAGAATCAATAGTAGCAAACTATCTTGGAATGAAAATATTAGGAATCTCTTGTATCACTAATATGGCAACAGGAATCGCAACAAAACCACATTCTCATGAAGAGGTTGTAGAGATAGCTAATCAGACAGGAGAGAGATTCTGTAAATGGATTGCTGAAACAGTAAAAGAGTTATAAGATTCATAGGAGGTAATAAATTATGAAGGCAGCATTTTTTGATATCGATGGAACAATTTATAGAAATTCATTATTAACAGAGCACTTTAAAAAACTTATAAAATATGAACTTTTAGACATCAGAGAATATGAGTTAAAAGTAAAGGACGCTTTTAAAAATTGGGATGAAAGAGTTGGAGATTATGATAAGTATCTTGAAGAGATAACAACAACATATGTTGATGCAATAAAAGGATTATCATTACAATACAACGATTTTATTTCAGATCAAGTTTTAGAGCTTAAAGGAAATAGAGTTTATAAGTTTACAAGAGATATGATAAAGTGGCATAAAGAACAAGGTCATAAAGTTATATTTATATCTGGAAGCCCAGACTTTTTAGTATCTAGAATGGCTAAAAAATGGGGTGCTGATGATTATTGTGGATCTGTTTATCACTATGAAGATGGAAAATTATCTGGAGATATTTCACCGATGTGGGATTCAAAAAATAAAATGATAGCGATAAATAACTTCTGTGAAAAGTATGGTATAGATCTAAATGAAAGTTATGCTTATGGAGATACAAACGGAGATTATAGTATGTTAACTTTAGTAGGAAATCCTAGAGCTATCAACCCTTCGAGAGAGTTACTGTTAAAAATAAAAACAGAAGAACATCTTAGAAAAAAGACAGAAATTTTTGTTGAAAGAAAAGATGTAATTTATAAAATTTCAGCTGATGTAGAAATTTTATAAAAAAAATCTTGACATTTATACAAAAAAGTTTTATTATTACCCCATAGTAAAAATAAATTTTTAAAAAGGAGGAAGTTATGTTTATAAATTTCAATAATAATAATAATTGTGTTAATAATATGAATAATAATAATAACAACAATAATAATTTATTGAGATTTGTATTGTGTAATTTCCATTACCCTGAAAATAAGAAAGAATTTAAATTTAACTAAATTAAGTAAGTATAAGTATATCTAAAAATAGGTATATTATATTTTGTTAGATTAAAGCTCTTAACTATTTCCATTGATGGAAGTGTTAAGAGCTTTTTATTTTTATAAAAAATATGGAGGTAGAGGATATGTATAAAGCAAAATTAGGAGTTATTGAAACAGAGGTAGCAATTAAAAAGGTAAAAGATTTCTTTGAAAGGGATTTAGCTAAAAAGTTAGATTTAACAAGAGTTTCGGCACCATTATTTGTAACACCAGAAAGTGGATTAAATGATGATTTAAACGGAATCGAAAGAGCAGTAGCTTTTGATACAAAATGCAAACAAGATGCTGTTATTGTTCATTCGTTAGCAAAATGGAAAAGAATGGCACTTCATAAATATGGTTTCGATTCAGGAAAAGGTCTTTATACAGATATGAATGCAATCAGAAGAGACGAGGATTTAAGTCCGATACACTCATACTATGTTGATCAATGGGATTGGGAAAAAGTTTTAGAAAAAGAGGATAGAACAACAGATAAATTACACGAAACTGTAAAAAAAATATATACATCTTTAAAAGATACAGAGCTTCACATAAGAGAGGCTTATCCTCAATTGTCAAAGAAATTACCTGAGGAAATAACATTTGTAACTTCACAAGAGTTAGAGACTATTTATCCAGAATTAACTCCAAAAGAAAGAGAGCATAAGCATGCAGAAAAGCATGGAGCGATATTTATAAGTCAAATAGGAAAAGCTTTAGCTTCTGGAGAAAAACATGATGGAAGAGCTCCAGACTATGATGATTGGGATTTAAATGGAGATATAATTGTTTACTATGAACCTTTAAAAATTGGATTAGAGCTTTCTTCGATGGGAATTCGTGTATCAGAAGAATCACTAGCTAAACAGTTAGAGATTGCAGGAGCAGAAGATAGAAAAACTTTAGATTTCCATAAAAAATTGTTAGCAGGAGAGTTACCTTACACAATAGGTGGAGGAATAGGGCAATCGAGACTTTGCTTATTCTTCTTAGACAAACTTCACATTGGAGAGGTTCAATCATCTCTATGGCCAGAAGAGGTATTAGAAGAGTGTAGATTGAAGGATATTCCATTATTATAAAAACTAAAATATAACTTCATTTCTGGAGCAAAAGAGTATATAATTGAGATGTTATATACTTTTGGAGGTGGGAGATGAGGTATTTAATAGATAGGTTATACGAGAGTAATAGTTTAACTCAATCTGAGTTAGAAGAACTACTTTGTAATTTAAATGAAGATGATAGAGATTATCTAATAGATAAAGCTTATGAAGTTAGAGCAGAAAACTATGGAAAAACAGTTTTTTTTAGAGGATTGATAGAGATATCTAATATCTGTAAATGTGATTGTTTTTACTGTGGAATCAGAGCATCTAACTGTAGAGCTAGTAGATATAGATTATCTAAAAACGAGATATTAGACTCTTGTCACAGAGGATATTTATTAGGATATAGAACTTTTGTTTTCCAAGGGGGAGAGGATAGTTATTTTACAGATGAACTTTTAGAAGAGATAATAAAGACTTTAAAAAGTGAATATCCAGATATAGCTATTACTCTTTCTTTAGGAGAGAGAGGAGAAAAATCTTTTAGAAGACTCTATGAAGCTGGTGCTGATAGGTATCTTTTAAGACATGAAACTGTGAATGAAAAATTATATGAAGAATTACATCCAAAAATGTCCTTAAAGAATAGAAAAAACTGTTTAAGAACTCTTAAAGAGATTGGGTATCAAGTAGGAAGCGGGTTTTTAATAGGATTGCCTGGATTAACAATGAAAGATTATGCAAAAGATTTAATATTTTTAAAAGAACTAAAACCTCACATGGTAGGAATTGGACCTTTTATACCTCATGAAGATACACCTTTAAAAAATGAAAAAGGTGGAACGGCATATGACACAATAACACTTCTTGCAGTTATAAGATTACTGCTACCAGATGTATTATTACCAGCGACTACAGCCTTAGGAACAATAGATCCAAAAGGTAGAGAAAAAGGATTCCGAGCTGGAGCGAATGTAATTATGCCAAATCTTTCTCCAATGGAGTACAGAAAAAAATATGCCCTTTATAATGGAAAAGTTTTTTCTGGAAAGGAATCAGCAGAAGAGAAAGTAAGAATAGAAAGTGGAGTTATAGAAGCAGGATTTGAACCAATACTAACAAGAGGAGATAATATCAGATGGAAAAGAAAATAAACTTTATTGATCAGGAATATATCGAAAACTTATTAAAAAATTCAAAGAATACTAGTTATGAAGAGATTGAAAGAGTTCTGAATAAAGCTAAAAATAAAGAGGGATTAACTCATAAAGAGGTAGCATCTCTTTTAGAAATAAAAGATGAGAAGCAAAAAAGAAAGCTTTATGAGATCGCTGGAGAGTTAAAAAAATCAATATATGGAAATAGAATTGTTGTATTTGCCCCACTTTATGTGAGTGATTATTGTGTAAATAACTGCACATATTGTGGTTATAAAAGAGAGAATAAATTTGAAAGAAAAAAGCTTTCAAGAGAACAGATTCAAAACGAGGTAAGGCTTTTAGAGAAGATGGGTCATAAAAGGTTGGCTTTAGAATTAGGAGAGGATCCAGTTAATACTCCAATCGAGTATACTTTAGATGCAATTGACGCTGTTTACACTACAAAATTTGAGAATGGCTCAATCAGAAGAATAAATGTGAATATAGCTGCTACAAGTGTGGAAAATTATAAAAAATTAAAAGACGCAGATATAGGAACATATATTCTTTTCCAAGAGACTTATCATAAGCCAACTTATGAAAGAGTTCATCCGAAATGCTTAAAAGGTGACTATGAATATCATTTAACTGCTTTTAATAGAGCTATGGAAGCTGGAATTGATGATGTTGGTGCTGGAGTTTTATTTGGATTAGCTGATTATAAATATGAGATAATAGGTCTTATGCTGCATAATGAGCATTTAGAAAAAGAGTACGGAGTAGGTTTCCATACGGTATCTGTTCCAAGAATAAAAAAAGCTGATGGTATGAATTTAGAGGATTATCCAGATGCAATCGATGATGATACTTTTAGAAATATTGTTGCTATTATAAGACTAGCAGTTCCATTTACAGGAATGATTTTATCAACTAGAGAGACTGCCGAACTTAGAAGAGAGCTTATAAAATATGGAATATCGCAAGTGAGTGCAGGATCGTCGGCTGATGTTGGAGGATATACAGATAGAGAAGAGGGGAAAACGAGAACTCAGTTTGAATTAGCCGATCACAGAACTCCTTTAGAAGTTTTAAAAGAACTGTTAGATTCAGATTGTGTACCAAGCTACTGCACAGCGTGCTATAGAATGGGAAGAACTGGAGATAGATTTATGCAGTTAGCTAAAAGTGGAAATATTCAAAATGTATGTTCACCAAATGCTCTATTAACTTTAATGGAGTATGCAATGGATTATGGTGATAAAGAGTTAACAGAAAAAGTTGAAGATGTTATAGAAAGAGAGCTAAAAAATCTCGTTAGAGATGATATAAAAAAAATGACAGTTGAAAAATTAGAAAAAATAAAAAATGGAGAGAGAGATTTATATCTTTAGAAGGAGTTACTATGAAAAATACACCCAATTCAAATAGATTACACATAGGAATTTTTGGTAAAACAAACTCTGGAAAATCCTCTCTATTAAATGCTATAACAGAACAAGATATATCTATAGTTTCAGAGATTGAAGGAACAACTACGGATTCTGTGACAAAAGCTATGGAGTTTTTACCGTTTGGGCCAGTTCTTTTTATAGATACAGCTGGTTTAGAGGATAATACACCTTTAGGTAGATTAAGAGTAAAAAAAAGTTTAGAAGAACTAAAAAGAACTGATTTTGCTTTATTAGTTATGGATGCTACAAAAATTGATATGGCGTTTTATAAAGATCAAGAGATTCAATTTAAAAAATATAATATTCCATTTCAATTGATATTAAATAAATCTGATTTGTTGACAGAGGAAATGAAATCTACAATAAAAAAGATTTTTCCAAAGGCTATTTTTGTTTCGACAAAAGAGAGAAGCAGTATTTTAAATTTAAAAAATGAAATTTTAAAAGAGATTCAAAAAGAAAATGAGGAACCAAAACTTTTAGGAGATTTAGTTCCTTATAATGGAAAAGTTATAATGGTAGTTCCAGTGGACTCTGAAGCACCAAAAGGACGTCTGATTCTTCCACAAGTTCAACTTTTAAGAGAGTGTCTTGATCATGGAATAAAAAGTTATGTAGTAAGAGACACAGAACTTCAAAGTGCACTAGACGATATAAAAGATATCGATTTAGTTATAACTGATTCTCAAGCTTTCAAAAATGTAGATAAGATTTTAGATAATCGAGCTAAACTCACAAGCTTTTCAATACTTTTTGCTAGACAAAAAGGAGACTTAAATGATTTAGTTAGAGGAGTTAAAAAGTTAAAAAGTTTAAACCACGGAGATAGAATACTGATAGCGGAAACTTGTACACATAACACATCTCATGAGGACATTGGAAGAGTGAAGATTCCAAAGTTAGTAAGAAACTATTGTGGAAAAGAGATTGAGTTCGATTTCATGGGAGGAAAAGACTTTCCAGAAGATCTTTCTAAATACTCTTTGGTAATTCACTGTGGTGCTTGCATGATAAATAAAAAGCTTATGCAAAGTAGAATTGATGAATCGATGAGTTTAAATGTACCTATCACAAATTATGGTTTAGTTATAGCAGAAGTAACAGGGATTTTGGATAAATCTCTAGAAATATTTAAATAGTTTAAAATCCCTTACTAATATAAAAAATATTAATGAGGGATTTTTTATTTATTGCTATTGACTTCACTATATATGTGAGGTAATATTAATACCACTTAGAATATTGAAATTGAAGTTAAAAAATTAAACGGGAGGGCAATTATGATTTTTAATCCAGTAATACTTTCAGTTACTACTATGATCCTACTTAGTTTATTAAAGTTAAATGTAATTCTAGCAATTTTAGTGGCAGCTTTGGTGGCAGGTGTGAGTTCAGGAATAGGTATCAATGAAACAATGAAAACATTGATAGGTGGAATGGGTGGTAACTCAGAAACAGCTTTGAGCTATATTCTTTTAGGAACTCTAGCTGTAGCTATAAATAGTACTGGAGTAGCAGCACTGTTATCGAAAAAGATATCGAAAATAGTGAGTGGTAAAAAATGGATTTTAGCACTTATTGTAGCTCTAATTGCATCATTTTCTCAAAATTTAATTCCAGTTCATATAGCATTTATTCCAATCTTAATTCCGCCATTATTAAAGTTAATGGACGAATTAAAAATGGATAGAAGAGGTATGGCTTGTTCTTTAACATTTGGATTAAAGATGCCATATATTGTTCTTCCAGTTGGGTTTGGATTAATTTTCCATGGAATAATAAGAGATCAAATTGTAAGCAACGGACTAAATGTTGAATTGAGTCAAGTTTGGCAATCAACTTGGATTTTAGGAGTAGCGATGTTTATTGGACTTCTAATTGCAGTTTTTGTTACATACAGCAAGCCAAGAGAGTATAAAGATTTAACAGTTGGAGGAATGACAGAGGATATTCCTGAAAAAATGGAATTAAAACATTGGTATACTCTAGTTTCAGCAATAATAGCTTTTGGAATTCAACTTTATACAGGCTCTTTACCACTAGGAGCGATTGTAGCAATAGCGTTTATGGTGGCGACAAAAGTTATAAAGTGGAGCGACATAGATAACTTGGTTAGTGGTGGTATTGGTATAATGGGATTGATAGCTTTTATTATGCTTGTAGCAGCAGGATATGGAAGTGTAATTAGAGAAACAGGAGCGATAGCACCATTAGTTCAAGGCGTTGTAGGTGTTGTAGGAGGAAGTAAGTTTTTAGGAGCATTTGTAATGCTACTAGTTGGACTTTTTGTAACAATGGGAATTGGAACATCATTTGGAACAATACCTATCTTAGCAGCAATTTATGTACCTTTATGTATAGAGCTTGGAATTTCTCCGTTAGGAACAATATGTTTAATTGCATGTGCAGGAGCTTTAGGAGATGCAGGTTCACCAGCTTCAGATTCAACTTTAGGACCAACAGCGGGATTAAATGCTGACGGACAGCATGATCATATAAGGGATACATGTATTCCAACATTCATACATTATAATATACCTCTAATAATAGCAGGTGTTATTGGGGGAGTACTATTCTAAAAGGAGGCAGGATTAATTTGGAACTACTAATGGGGAACAGAAAACTAACTTTAGAAGATTTAATCAATGTAACAAGAGGGGGTTATGTAGTAAAAATTTCAGATGAAGCTAAAGAAAAAATAGCTAAAGCGAGAAAATTAGTTGAAGATTATGTTGAAGAGGGAAAAGTTTCTTATGGAATAACAACAGGATTTGGAAAATTTTCAGACAAAGTTATATCTAAAGATGAAACAGCAACTTTACAAAAAAACCTTATAATTAGTCATGCTTGTGGAGTTGGAAATCCATTGCCGATAGATGTGTCTAGAGGAATTATGTTATTGAGAGTAAATAACCTAATTCAAGGATATTCAGGAATACGTCAAAAAGTTGTGGATTTATTAGTCGATATGCTAAATAAAGGTGTAACTCCTTATATACCTGAAAAGGGATCTTTGGGTGCATCGGGAGATTTAGCACCACTATCTCATATGGTTTTAGTTATGTTAGGACTTGGAAAAGCATATTATAAGGATGTTCTTTATGAGGGTGAAACAGCTTTGAAAAAAGCGAAACTAAAGCCGATAAAAGAACTGTCATCAAAAGAGGGGTTAGCTTTAATAAATGGAACTCAAGTTATGACATCGGTAGGAGCACATGTAACTTACGATGCAATAAACTTAATGAAACATTTGGATGTTGCAGCAAGTTTATCTATGGAGGCTCTTAGAGGAATAATATGTGCTTTTGATCCAAAAATTCAAGAAGTAAGAGGTCACTCTGGACAAATTAATACAGCAAAAAATATCAATAAAATTTTAAAGAGCAGCTCTTCAATAACTAAACAGGGAGAGTTAAGAGTTCAAGATCCATACTCTCTTAGATGTACACCACAAGTTCATGGAGCAAGTAAAGATGCACTGAATTATATAAAAGAAAAAGTAGAGATAGAGATGAATGCTGTGACAGATAATCCAATTATTTTCCCAACAGAGAATGAGGTTTTATCAGGAGGAAATTTCCACGGACAACCTATGGCATTACCATTTGACTTCTTAGGAATAGCTCTTGCTGAGATGGCTAATATGTCTGAAAGAAGACTTGAAAGATTGGTTAACCCGTCCCTTAATAATGGATTACCTGCATTTTTAGTAGAAAATGGTGGAGTAAATTCAGGATTTATGATAGTTCAATATAGTGCAGCATCATTAGTTTCAGAAAATAAGGTGCTAGCTCACCCTGCATCTGTAGATTCTATTCCATCATCAGCAAATCAAGAGGACCATGTATCGATGGGAACAATAGCAGCAAGAAAAGCAGCAGAGATATTAGGAAATGTTAGAAAAGTTGTAGCTATGGAAATTTTAGCAGCGTGTCAGGGAATAGATTTAAGAGATGTTCAAAAATTAGGAAAAGGAACGAATGAAGCTCATACTTTAGTGCGTGAAGTTGTAGAATTTTATGATAAAGATAGAGTGATGTATATTGATATAGAAAAGGTAGAGGAATTAATTAAAACTAATAAGATTGTAGAAAAAGTTGAGGAAAATGTAGGTAAACTAAAAATATAATTGGGGGTATAAGTGTGAAAAAGTTAGTTCAGTGTGTTCCAAATTATAGTGAAGGAAAAGATTTAGAAAAAATAGAAAAAATAGCTGCACCATTTAAAAAAAATAAAAATATAAAATTTATGGGATGTGAGCCAGATGCTGATTATAATAGAACGGTTATAACTGTTATAGGTGAACCTGAAGATGTAATAGAGGCCGTGGTAGAGTCTGTAGGTATTGCTGCAGAGTTAATAGATATGAATGTTCAAAGAGGAGAACATTTAAGAATGGGAGCTACTGATGTAGTTCCATTTATTCCAATAAAAGGGATTACAATGGCTGAATGTGTAGAGATTTCAAAAGTTGTAGCAGAAAAAATATCCTCTAAATTCAATATCCCGATCTTCTTATATGAGGAATCAGCAACAGCTCAGAATAGAGTATCGTTACCATCTATAAGAAAAGGTGAATTTGAAGGTATGAGGGAGAAATTAAAATTAGAAGAATGGAAGCCAGATTTTGGAGAGCGTGCACCTCATCCTACAGCAGGAGTAACAGCAGTAGGAGGAAGAATGCCACTTATTGCGTATAATATTAATCTAGACACAACTAATATAAATATCGCTAAAGAAATCTCAAAAGCTATTAGATTCTCAAGTGGAGGATTTAAGTTTATTCAAGCTGGGCCAGCTGAAATAAAAGAAAAAGGATTTGTTCAAGTGACTATGAATATAAAAGATTTTAAAAAAAATCCAATCTACAGAGTTTTTGAAACCGTTAAAATGGAAGCTAAAAGATATGGCGTTAACGTTATCGGAAGTGAAATAATAGGGGCTGTTCCTATGGAAGCACTTTCAGATTCGATAGAGTATTATTTAGGTCTAGAAGGATTTAGTGTAGAAAAAATAATTGAAAACGAACTATTAAAGTAGAACTTATGAGGTGAGAGTGTGGGAGCAGATTTGATAATTTACAACATAGGACAATTAGTTACAGGAAAAGAGTTGCCAGTAAAAGATGGAGAAACTAGAATGGAGAATATAGAAGTTTTAAGTAATGGATATATTGTTGTCTCTAGAAATGAAATAATGGCAGTGGGATCTGGAGATGTACCATCTAGATTGATAAAATTTACAACAAAATTGATAGATGCAGAGGGGTGTGTGGTGACGCCTGGAATGATTGATTCTCATACTCATCTTGTTCATGGCGGGTCTAGAGAGAATGAGTTTTTAGATAAAATTGCAGGTGTACCTTACTTAGAGATTTTAAAAAGAGGTGGTGGGATTTTAAGTAGTGTGAAAGCTACAGCCGCAGCCTCTGAAGAGGAACTTTTAAGTGCAGCAAAAAAGAGTTTAAGAAGAATGTTATCTTTTGGAGTTACAACAGTTGAATCTAAAAGTGGATATGGATTAGACAGTGAAACAGAGCTAAAGCAATTAAGAGTAAATGAGAGGCTAAAATTAGAACAAGAAGTTGATATAGTTTCAACTTTTATGGGAGCTCATGCATTGCCTGAGGAATATAAAGACAATAGAGAAGGATTTATTCAAAAAGTTATAGAGTTGTTACCAGTGATAAAAGAGAGAGAGCTTGCAGAATTTTTCGATGTATTTTGTGAAGAGGGAGTTTTTTCAAATGAAGAGAGTAGAAAAATGTACTCTGAGGCACAAAAATATGGTTTTAAACTTAGAATTCATGCAGATGAGATTCAAAATACAAAAGGTGCAGAGTTGGCAAAAGAGTTTGGAATGTATTCTGCAGATCATTTGATGGCAATAAGTGAAGAGGGGATTCAGGCCTTGAAAAATAGTAATGTTATTGCAAATCTTTTACCTGGAACATCGTTTAGTTTAGGTAAAGATTATGCTCCAGCTAGAAAAATGATAGATGAAGGAGTGCAAGTAGCTCTTTCAACAGATTATAATCCAGGTTCTTGTCCAACTGAAAACTTACAACTTATAATGCAAATAGCAGCTTTAAAATTAAAAATGAAGCCTAAAGAGATCTTTAAAGCAGTGACAATAAATGCTGCAAAATCTTTGGGAAGAGAGAAAAGAATAGGTTCTATAGAAGAGGGAAAAAAAGCGGATTTTGTAATTTTTGACTCTAAAAATATAGAGTATATCTTGTATCATTTTGGAATAAACCATGTGAGTAAAGTTTTTAAAAACGGGTGTTTGGTTTATAAAAAATAGGGAGGGAAAATGAAGTTAGTAGATTTATCGGTTCGGGATTTTTTAAATATAGTAGATTCTAAAAGTCCAGCACCAGGTGGAGGATCGGTTTCAGCTTTAATTTCAGCTTTAGGGTGTACTTTAGGAAGAATGGTAGCACATTTAACTTTTGATAAGAAAAAGTATAAAGAACTACCATTAGAGGAGCAAGAGAAGTTTAAAAATAGTTTTGAAGAGATGGAAAAATATAGATATCTTTTAGAAGAGTTAATTGATAAAGATACAGAGGCTTACAATTTAGTTATGGCAGCATACAAGTTGCCAAAAGAAACAGAAGAGGAAAAAGAGTTTAGAAAAGATAGAATTGAAGAAAATTTAAAGTTAGCAATAGAAACACCATTACAGATTTGTAAAATTTCAGAAAAAACTTTAAGTCTAGTTAAAATTATATTAGAATATGGAAATAAAAATGCAATTACAGACTTAGGAGTAGCAGCAATTTTATTATATTCAGGAATTGAAGGTGGAGTTTTAAATGTAAAAATAAATCTAGGTGGATTAAGTGACGAAGTCTTTAAAAAAGAAACACTAAATACTCTAGAAAATATTTTAAAGAGTTCTCAACTTCAGAAAGATGAAATTTTAAATTTTGTTAATAATAACTTATAAGTTTGTAAAAAAGTGATATTAGTTTTTAGAATTGGTAAAAATGAATAAAATCGAGGGCTTTTAGCCCTCGATTTTATTTTTCTATTATAATTGTAGATTGCCCAGTTGTATTTACTACGAGTGAAATAAAATTATTGTCTAAAGTAAAATCACTTAGCTTAAATGTGTGTATCTGAGATTTTAGATATATATTTTTATCTAATTCGATATTATCAACTTTAGATTGAATAAAAGTTTTAGCTAAATCAATCTCTTTATTAGAATTAAAAGCTAGATAGTTTTTCATAATTTTATTTTTTATAGTATTTTTCATAATTTTGTTTAAAACATTTAAAATAAAGCTATTACTCTCTAGAGAGTAATCAAAGTTTTCTCCAAAAAACACCCCTGTTTCTTTATCAAATTTAGGCTTTAAACTTCCTTTTATAGATCCATTAGGCTTTAAAAATCCGAATATAGATAAATTAAAATTAGCTTCGAAATTTAAATTAGAATTTTCTGAACTTAAAGCTACATTTTTTACACTATATTTAATTCCAGAATAAAGATCAAACTCTTTTTGTACAATATTTTTATTTATTATTTCATTTAAATTTTTATAAGTTGTAGAGATTGGTAGGTTGATGTTAAAAGAATCATCGACAAAACCAAAGTTCATACTAGGAAGAGAGTTTAAGTTTAGGTTAGAAGGCTTATCTCCTAAGTAGAGATGAAGATTAGCATCCGCACCGACTTTGATTCCTAGATCATCATTAAAACTTGTTAAATCAGAGTACCGAGCTGCTTTGGGATCTATTGTCAACCAAAGATTATAGTCTTTATTGACTAGAATAGGCTCTTTTAGATTACTCCAATATTTTTCTATAAGTTCCCTAAGATTAAAAGATTCTATTTTAGAATCAATCTCTTTAGTTGCTTTTTTCAGTTTAGATGAAATACTTTTCTCTAAGCTATCTCCAATATTTATATCTGTTTTAAACTTTAAACCATAAAGATTTAAATCAAGTGGAATATTGTTATTTGAGATATTTAAAAAAGGAGAGCTATTAGCAACTAAATTCCAATCTGGGGATATACTTATAATACTTCTAATTCCAGCAGTTCCATTTAATTTTATTTCAGTTCCTTGCTTCTCTCTGTTCCAGCTAGCTTTAAATAGACCATCAATATCTGTAACAGCTCCAACTTCTTGTCCTTTAGCGTTAAATGTGATAGGAGATCTATTTATTTTATAAGCCCAAATAAATGTTTCTGAAGATTGAGCAAATTTTTTATCAAGGCTTCCTAAAAGATTTAGGCCTGTTTCAAGAAGTCCGTTTTTTTTACCATTGAAAATTTCACTTCCAGATCCGCTGTCTTCAATTGTATTTGGAAGTTGAGAATTAATAATATTTTCTACAATAGATTTTTTTAAAGAGATATTTATATCTATTTTAGATATATTCTCTTCAGAATATATAAAGTTAGTATTAATTAAACTTAATGCGATAAGAGTTACTGCTATTTTATTGTATTTCATAGAAACCTCCATAGTGATAGAAAAAATAAAATAAAAATATAGAAGCCTATAAAAGGCTTCTATTTTACTAAAAGTTATCTATGTGCTTTAATTTTAGGGAAATATTTAGTGTGTAAAAGTTCGTGAGCTTTTCTACTCAAAGGATAATCTAAATATTTATCATATATAGCTAAAACTTGAGGATTTTCATGAGATCTTCTCACTTCAGAAATTTTATCTATGTTGTTTAATCCCTGTGCTCTTTTCTCAAGAGTTTCCTGTTTTTTGATGGCTTTTGGCTGGCCACCACCACCGATACATCCACCTTTACAAGCCATAATTTCAATAGCGTGATAGAATTCTTCTCCACTTCTTATTTTATCAAGCATTTTCTTAGCTTCTTCAAGCCCGTGAGCGATTCCGATTCTAAGTTCGATATGCCCAATAGTAAGATCACAACTTCTAAATCCATCCCAACCTCTTAAAGCTTCAAACTCGATATCTTCAATTCTTTCACCAGTGATCATCTCTATAGTAGATCTAGTAGCAGCTTCGATTACTCCACCTGTTCTACCAAAGATAATACCAGCACCAGAGTATTCACCTAAAGGATTATCAAAATCTTCTTCTTCAACGTTGTTTAAATCTATTTCAGTTTCTTTTAAAATTTTAATAAGCTCTCTTGTTGTGATAACATAATCAGTATCATAGTTATCTCCTCTTGAAAACTCCTCTCTAGAAGCCTCGTATTTTTTAGCTAAACAAGGCATAATTGCAACAGCAGTAATTTGATCCCTTTTATATCCCTTCTCTTTAGCCCAGATATCTTTAGCTATTGTAGAGAAGATTTGCATAGGAGATTTAACTGTTGATGGAACATCTAACATATCAGGATAACTTTGTTCGATGAACTTAACCCAAGCTGGACAACAAGAAGTCAAGATAGGTAATCTAACGTTGTCATCACCTTTGAAAAAGGCTTCTAATCTATGTTGGAACTCAGTTGCTTCCTCCATAATAGTTAAATCTGCAGCCCAAGCTGTATCGAAAACATAGTCAACCCCAAGCATTCTAAGAGCACCGTTGATTTTCTTTTCGATATTCGTACCAGCTTCAAATCCAAAAGCCTCACCAAGAGCAACTCTAACCGCCGGAGCCATTTGAGTAATAACAACTTTACCAGGAGTCGCTAAATCTCTCAGGAATTTTAAACTGTTATCTCCTTCGTTGATTGCGTTCACAGGGCAAGCAGCGACACATTGACCGCAGTGAGTACATCTCTCAATATCAATACGGTGTTTCTCTTTAATTTTACCTTCAATACAATGAACAGGACAAACTCTAGCACAAGCTGTACATCCAATACACTTGCTTGTTATTCTGAATTTAACTAGTTGAGGACACTCACCAGTATAACATCTGTGTTCTTCGATATGCTCTTCAAACTCGTGATAGAAAGCTTCGATAGCCTCATCAATAAAATTATGTTTTTGTCCAGTACTCTCTTTTATATTTTGAGAAAGTTGTCTTAAAAGATAAAGATCTCTCATATTTCCTTTTCCTTTAGAGATTCTATCTAGAACTCTCCAAGATCTTTCAATTTCAAATTTGGCGATTAGATACTCTCTATACTCTCCTTTAGAAAGTTTTCCAAGAATAAACTCAATGTAGTATTTAGCAAATTGAACAATACAGCTTTCAGCTGATAAAATAATTAAAGCTTTAGGATGGTTAGAATCAAAGAAGTGGTTAAAATCAACAATATCATTTAAAGACTCTTTTGTAGCAAAACCACCAAACGGTAATCCGAATTGAGCAGCTTTGAAATCTTTTCCATTTTTCATTCCACCAGCGATATCTAGGATATCTTTTAATGTTGCATTTTCAGGAATTTCATATATTCCGGGGTTGTTTATTTTTCCCGAAATAGTGATAAGCCTATTTTCTCCAACAAGTCCTCCCATAAGGTCACTTTCAATAAAAACAGAACCTAAAGATGTTCTAAGTAAATTTTGTTTCTTGTTCATAAACGCTCCTTTTTTCTTTTGTAGTTTTTAATTATATTCTTACATAAAGTTAATTTTCTTTTTTCTAGGTCAGCGTGCTGAATATCTTTTATAAATTCGAGATATTCATCTAAGATCTCTTCAGCAAATTCAGAGCTCAAAGCTCCTTTGTTTATAAGATATTTAAAATACTCAATGTTTTCTACGTACAAATTAAAGTTTTGTTTATTGTTAAAGTTAAATTTATGTTTTATATATATGTTAAGAAAGCTTTTTATTAAATCTTTTGGTTCTTTTATTCTAGAGATTGTATAGAAAGGTACAAACTCTTTGCCTTTTACATATGTATTTAAGTTTCCACCAAGATATAGAATCATTTCAAAAAGAACAGGGTCTTTTTTTATTAGAAGAGCTCTGTGTAGTGGTGTAAGCTTATCTTTTTTATCAAATGTATTTATATTTTTATTTTTTATTATTTCATCAAGTTCGGCTACTTTTTCTTTAAAGTTAGAAACATCCTTGAAATTATGTTCTAAAATACCAGAACGAGCTAATCTGACACCTATAGGATCGTTTAGATTTTGATAAAATACCAGAGCTTCATTGAATCGCTTCATTTTTAAAAGAAGGTCTCCTACAAATTTTGAATCTTTTCTTTCTTTATAAAATTGAATAATCTTTTGTAGCTCTTTTTGAGTGAAGGCATTTTCAGAGATTCCTTCTTTGATTCCCTCTTTAATCTCTTTATCTTTATAGGCTATTCCAAAAGTGTGATTACATTCAGTAGCTATAAAGTATAATTTATGTTTTATCGCAGTATCAATTATAAGTTTTCTATAATAAACCTCTTTACTCTTTAGTATTTTCAATGAAATTTTTAAAAGAGCATTTTTAAAATCAAGGTTAGTTATATCTTGTTGTAGTTCTTTTTCTAAAATCCATGTTGGTTCACCAGCTTTTTCGAAAGCGTATTGAGCCTCTTCAACTTGTTCTAACTTGTAAAGTTTAATCCCTTCTTTTAGCCAATCCTCTTTTTCGAGCTCTAAGTTTTCATTGCTTTTGTTTATTATAATATTATCATTTTGTGTTAAGAAATTTTTTAGCTCTTTTAAAACGTTATTGTTGGCGATGTTACTTTCCATAATAATCAGGTTTTCCTGAGCTCTTGTAATACCAACATAAAATATATTAAAGTATTTTCTATAACGTTGATCGTGCTTTGTTTCTTTTTTAAAAATTTTATTCCATTGCTCTTCGTAGTTAGAAGATAGGTTATAACAAATTATGTTACTGTATTCAAGACCTTTAATTTCTGCAATGGTAAAAACTCTATGTTTATTATTAAGTTGATCAAGAAGTTCTGATTTTACAAAATCATCAGGGACAACAATCGCTGAATTAGGACTCTGCTGAGCTTTTTCTAAAAGAGGAAGATTTATAGATGTCAGATTAACTTCTCCTTCTTTTTGGATAGCAATCTCTTTATAGTCGTCATTTCCTAGATTTCCAATATACGAACTTCTTAAATCTGCAAAATAATTAGCTAAATCCACAATTTTTTTACAGCTTCTATAGTTCTTTGATAAGATTTTAAGATTTACTCTTTGATTATATTTTGTATAGAAAAGATTTCTCATTCTTTCAAAGTTAAAAAATGTAGCATTTATCATCTGATGAATATCACCAGCTAAGAATAAGTTTTCTTTGCTTTTAACAAGTGATGTCAATGCGAAAATTTGGACTTCAGTTAAATCTTGAACCTCATCAATAATAAGATAGTCAAAAGAGAGTTTCTTTTGGATAAGAGCTATTGAAAGATCGTTTAAATCATATAGGTTATTATTTTTAAGCCAAGAATTATATTTTTCACAAACCTCATAAATTGACGTACGTGTAACGTTATCAAGAGTTGAATATTTAGAACTTAAGTTTAGGTAATCACATAAAGGGATTACATTTTTAGAAAGATCTCTATTCCAGTTATCCGCATTTTCTTTAATCATTAAGCCTTTAATAAGACCATTTATCTCAGAATAGATCTCTTCAACAGAGAGGTTGAATTTTTTTCTATTTGGATAAGAGAATCTAAAAAACTCTTTGAAGTGATTAAACTCAACAATACTTTTAAGAGGTACTGAAAGAGAATTACTTAAAAATTCTTTTAAGGTAAAGAAATCAGCTATCTCTTTTCCATCTTTTCGAAACTCGCTATATTGTTGAAATGAGCTATCTTTTAAGTATACATTAGATGTAAGATATAAAATATTAGAGAAACCATAAAAATCAGAGTTTTCCTCTAAGTTTAAAAGTTTTCTAAGAGTTATTGTACTTTTACCACTTCCAGCACTTCCAGCAATGAAGTGTGGTGGAGCATCAATTAAGCACGAGTACTGTTCATCGTTTAAATAGTAGTATTTATATTTTTTATCGTAAAAATTGCTAATGAAATCTAAATCATCGACAATTTCATATGTAATTAGATTGTTGTAGTTAAAGAAAGTTTCATCAACGCTTTCAATATTATCCTCTTTATCAAAAATAATAAAATCTTTTAGATTGCTTTCGAAGACTTCTTTTCTTTTAGCTTTTTTTATAGCCATATCATGAGAAGAATATATTAAAAATATAATTACTCCGTCTGAATCCTCTCTAGAAATAGTATTGAAAAGGAAGAAAATTCTATCTCCACTATCAACTCTAAATTCATAAAGAGAGTTGGCGCCGTTTATTTTTTTTATCCAAAAGCCATTAGGAAGATTTCCAGATAAGCTATTATTACTTTTTATTAAATTATAAAAAAAGTATAATCTATTAAGAATTTTTTCACTTTTTTCTGAGGGGATACTTTTAAAAAAATAATCTGTAATTAAAAACTTCATAGGTATACTCCCAAAATTAGACTTAATTAAATATTATATTATTTTAGTTGAATTTTCAAGTTATTTAGCTATAATTGATAAAAAAGAACCTGGATTTAACCAGGCTCTAATTATTTTATAATATTTTTTTTGCTTAATAGGTTACATCCACCTTTAAATTCAGGGAAATAGTATCTAACTAAAGATGCAATAAAATATTTGTTAATTTCATTTTTCTTAATAAAGTTTTTGAAACCTTTATTTAAATTAATTTTACTGATTAATTCAGGGATAGAGATATTTCCATCATTCTCATTCCAAATTACCATAGATTTAAATAGATCGATTTCTGAGTTGTTCATATTTACAAAATTGATAAGCCCTATAAAAGATCTATCAAAACTTATAATTTTATTTGAATTATCGATGGCATTATTTAAAGAAACGTTTGAGTAATTAAGTTTTTCTTGGATGTAACTCTTTTCAAGAATTTTAGCTTCACCCTCAATAAACTTCTCAAGCTCCTCTACTCTGTTGAATCCTTGCTCTCCAATTGTTAACACTCTACTGTTACCGTTTGTGCTCAGATTTAATTCTGCAGCAAAGTGGTGCTTAAATAGAGAGTAAAAAACATGATCAGAGTATATCCCAATGTTATTTAAGATATTTTCTAAGTTTTTATAAACAGCAATACTATCAATATAGTTTTCATTAAAAGATAATATTGTATCTTTTAAATTTAAAAACTCTTCAACATTATATTTTATTTTATTTATATGGATATAAGTTCTAGAATCAGTCATTATAATTCCATCAATTCTAGAAAGTAGACCTTCTAATCTACGAGCTAAATATACAGTAGTATTTTCAGTTATATTTTTTATCTCTTCTGCGTAAAGATTATAATCTAGTTTTGAGTTAATATCTTCGATTATTAATTTAATCGTATTTTCATCAACTCTTAAAGGATGAGAAACCAATTTAACAAAATAAAGTTCTAAAATATCTTTATAACCACTATTTTGTACATAGTATTTACCATGTTTTTCATAGCCTAATTTTGTTATAATTTTTTCAATCTCATCTTGTGTAATCCACTTAAAGCTTTTAAAACTACTTCTAATAGTTTTAACGTTTTCAGTGGTTAAAATATTTGTAAACTCTAACGAATAAAATATTTTGAAGAATCTTTCTCTTCTATCGAAAAGGAAAAGATCTAAGAAATCAATGTAAAAAGGTCTCGAGAAAATCTCATTTCTTTTTAAGAAACTAACTAAAAAACGATAGTCTTTTCCAAAAAGATGGAACATTTCGTTTAAAGAGATTTCATCTTTAAAATCAGCCTCTATTTTTAAAGCAATATTTAAATTTGTATTTTTAAATACATTTGCAATAGTTTGCTTTAGTTTTATCTCGATTTGTCTAGTTCTTTCACGACTTATATTTCTTAAACTACCAATCTCTTCTAATGTTTTGTTATTTTCAAGTCTATCAACTAAAAGTTGAATATCTTCAGACGATAGAGTAGCTTTTATTTTTTTTAAAGTTTCTTCTAAAGGAAGGGTTGTTGTACAAATCTCGTAAATTCTTTCTAAATCATTATTTGAAAGATTTAGTGAATCGATATCATCTTGAGTATAACTTAAAAATTCTCCAATAGTTATTCCCTCAATATGTTTTATATTGAATATAATCTTGTCTAAATGACAATCAACAATTTTTTTGTAGGTTTTTTGTTTTGAAAATCTTTCAATAATTTCAGACAGATCGTTTTTGATGTCTGCAATTCTTCCAGGACCAACACCAGGTACTTTGGAGTATTTCGATAATAACTCCTCATCTATTTCAGAAAGATAGATAGCATTGTTCTCCTCGCAAAAATTCAAAAATTTTAATTTCTTTTCATCAGGATATATAAATCTATCAATTCTAAGGTAGTTGCACCATAATTTGTATGTACTCATCAAAATTCCCTCCCCAAAACTCTAGCCTAATATTGAACTAGGTAAAAGCTATTATATTTTTCTTTCGGTATTGTACGATTCGTATTTTTCTTTAAAACTATTTATATCTTCATCAGAGAATCCATATTCTTTTAGAGAATAGAAATTGAATGCCTCTAAATCTACCATGAACTCAATGTTTTTATCAGCTAATATATTTAAAAACCTTCTAGATTTTTGATATATTTTTGTTACTTTATCACCTTTCAATAAGAAAGTTTTCACATCCCAATCAATAATTCCGCGTTTATAATCTAAAAATTTCTGAAGTCCCTCTTGAACATAACGATCATCTTTTAAAGTTGTAGAAAAAACATCTTCTGTAATTTCTTGAAGATATTTAATACCTGATTCAGCTAATTTTTCTCTTATACCAATAAATTTATTGGTAGAATAGAAATGATGTAAATCAACTAAAAAAGAGTATTGCCATTGCTGTTTAGGAATTATTTTATTTAGGTTTATAAGATGATCTTTTAAAACTTTATTTTCTTCCTGTAAATTTCTAAGATTTTTTTCCATAAGTTGCCATTGTTTAGAGTAGTCAGTATTTGGCTTAGATTGCAAAGAAGAGTAGTTATTAATAAGAATCTCTTTTTCTTGTAACTCTTTTTGTAGGTTTAATAACTGCTCATTTAAAGTTAGATTAATTTTTTCGAGTTCCTTGATATTCTTATTGTTAAAAAGTTTAGATAAAAAACTCATTTCTCTCCCCCTTATATATTAATAGATTATTTATATATAGATATTATACTAACTGCTAACATTATAATTCATTTTAATCAAAAATTCAATTTAAAATATAGGATTCTTCAAATATTTGACAATATATGATACATAAAGTAATATATTACTATAAATAAGAAAACTATAGGAGGGGACCATGGTACAAAGGCTAATAATATATAACTTAATAGTACTAACTTTCGATGCGTTTACATATTTTTTCATGAATGAAAAATATAAAGGATACTTAAAAATAGATGATTACGTACGATTGTTTAGTAATCCTATGTATAGAAAAAGTTTATTTACTAAAATGTTTATAGTTGATTTTATAGTTGTACTTTTTTTTATATTGTTTAATTAGATAGATTTTATTGAATTTATATAAAATATGTATTGATTTATAAGGGAAAATGGTCTACAATATTAATATTGAAATTTTAAAATTTGGAGGAATAATGTTAATTAGTAGAGAAGTTGATTATGGTATAAGAATTGTACTTTTACTGTGTGAAGCAAATAGGAAAATGGATGCAAAGGAGATTTCTGAAATTTCAGGTGTATCTATAAGATTTACACTGAAAATTCTTGGAAAATTAACTTCATCTGATTTAGTAGAATCATTTCGTGGTGCCAAAGGTGGTTATGTAGCAGCAAAAAAACCTGAAGAGATTAGCGTGTATGATATAGTTAGAGTTTTAGAGGGTGGGGTAAAAGTTAATGGTTGCTTTGAAGACAAAACAACATGCACAGGATCTAAAATGGCTTTATGTGGCTTAAGATGTAAATTAGAAGAAGTAAATTTAAAAATTAAAGAAGAGTTAGAAAAAATAACTATGGATAAGTTAGATAATTGTTCAGGATACACTGTTTAAATAATATTTAGTACTTATTAAGAAGAGAAAAGGGAGATTTTAGGAATGAAAATTTTAAAAACTAAGGGTGTTTGTGCAAAAGAGATTGGAGTAGAATTAAACGGGAATATTATCGAGAAAATAGAATTTTTTGGAGGATGTGACGGAAATACAGTTGCTATCGAAAAATTAGTTGAAGGAATGTCTATCGAGGAAGTTATAAAAAGATTAGAAGGGATTGGTTGTTCTTCAAGAGGAACATCTTGCCCAGATCAATTAGCTAAATTATTGAGAGAGTTAATTTAAATAGTTAACTAAAAAATTGAAGTGAAAATAAAAAAGAAGGCTACTGTCAAATTATAAAAAGTTTGTGGGTAGCCTTCTTTTCATAAAAAAATTAAATAGGAGCTAAAAATGAAAAAATTAGTTGAAGTTTTAAGAAAAATAATTATTTTTTTAATTGTTATAATAATTTCTATTCAATTTATAAGAGCCTATATATATAATAGATTTGCACCGGAGTTAAAAAAATGGCATGATAAAAGCTCATATAAAGAACCGGATTATAGAAAATTTAAAACAATAGAGGAGTATTTAGATGCAGAAAAAAATTTTCTAAAAGAAGCATTTTCAGAGGTTGAAGTGGATTCTGTAGATAATTTAACAAGATTTTCCAAAAATGGAGTTTTATCTTCGTTAGACAAAGAAGGAAACAATATTAATGCATCATTTCAAATGATACCAGAAAATATAAAAGGTGCAGTTTTGCTGTTACATGGTCTAACAGATTCTCCTTTTATGATGAAAGATATCGCTAATGTGTTTTATGAAAATGGGTATTACGTATTAGGTTTGAGATATAAATATCATGGAACATATCCTGGAGAGCTTGTAAAAATTTCTCAAAAAGATTTTGAGGATGTAGCTATTTTTGGTTCGAAAATGATAAAGCAAAAGTTGAAAGATGTAAAAAATCCAGATTTTTATATGGTTGGATTTTCAACAGGAGCAGCTGCAACTCTTCAATATGTAACTAGTAGTATAAAAAAAGATAAAGATTTATTAAAACCTAAAAAAATATTTTGGTTGTCACCAGCTATGGGAGTTTCTCCAGCAGCAAAGTTTGGTTTTTTGGATTCTTGGGTGAGTTTAATTCCTGGATTTAAAAAATTTCAGTGGTTAGATATAAATCCAGAGTATGATCCAGCAAAATATAATTCGTTTCCAAAAAACTCTGGAATTCAAGTTTATTATTTAATAAAAAAGGCTAAAATGAATTTTATGAAGTTAAGTAAAAAAGAAAAAATGGATTTACCACCAGTATATAGCTATACTTCACTTGTGGATTCAACAGTATTGGATAAAGATCTTTATGATATCTTTTTTAAATTTGAAAATCCGAGTAATAAACTAGTTATCTTTGATATAAATAGAAAATTTGAAGAGTTTTTTAAGCCTAATTTGATTAATCTAAATTTAAGAGAGGAAGCTCTTGATTTAGATTTTAAATTTGATGTTTCTTTTATCTCCAATTATAAAACTAAAAAAGATGATGAGGTAGAGATATTAAATTATCGTAATGGTCAATTTTCCGACGAGAAAAATACGAATTTAAAATGGAATGAATCTAATTTTTCTTTATCACATGTGTCGATTCCAATCTCTCCAAATAATTTGATATATGGTCAAAAATCTATTTTGGGTGATTTAAGATTGAAAGGTGAAAATAATTCACTCTATTTATCTCCGAACCTTCTTTATAGAATTAGATATAATGAATTCTTTGAATATATAGAAAATGATATAAAAAAAGAGTTGGAATAATAAAGAAAAAAGGATCTGAAATTCAGGTTCTTTTTTGATTTTTTCAGAGACAATTATTTGACAAAGAAAAAAAAGTGAAGTATATAAAGATAATAGGTAACTGATATATCTTTAAAATTAGGAGGAAGAAATGCTAGGATTTGTAATTGTTTCTCATAGTAAAAAATTAGCTCATGAGGTAATAGAGTTATGTAATGAAATGAAAAGGTATGATTTTCCTATAATTAATGGAAGTGGAACAAGTGGAGAGCATCTAGGTTCAGATCCTTTAATAATAGCTGAAGCAATAAAAAAAGCTTACACAAAAGATGGAGTAGTTATTTTTGGAGATTTAGGAAGCTCTATAATGAATTCAGAGTTAGCTATAGAATTTTTAGAAGGTGATTACGACAAAGATAAAATAAAAATTATGGACGCTCCTCTAGTTGAAGGTGCCATAATGGCTATGGCTATAAATGATGAGAAACTTACTATTCATGAACTTGTAGATGAATTAAAAGATTTTAAAATTTTAAGTAAGATTTAAGCAAAAAAATAGCCTCGTAAATTTGAGGCTATTTTTTATTTGATAAACTTTCAATCAATAAGTCAATAAACTTATTTTCAATTTCATTTAATGTCCTATCTGCTTTAAAAGCAACAACAAATCTTCTGAAGAGTTTTTCCTCTTTTATAGAAAAGTGTAATAAATCATTTTTCCAATTTTTATAATCTAAACTCATTTTAGAAGCAAAACCGATACCTAATCCAGATTCAATAAAAGATAAAATAGATTCTTGTGTTTCAGCTTCTAAAAATATATTAGGAGCCATATTATTGTTATAAAATAAAAAATCTATTTTTTCTCTTAATTTAATTTTTTTATTTGGTAAAATGAACATCTCATTTTTAAGTTTCTCTAAAGATATAAATCCATTTTCAGATATTGTCAAATAAAAATCATTTTTAGGAGTGATAATAAAAGTTTCCTCGTTGTAAAACTCAGTGAAAGAAAAGTTTTTACTGCTTAAAGGAAGTGAGAGAATTGCAAGATCAAGTTCTCCAGTTTCTAGCATTTGTTCTATCTCTTTTGAATTCTTTTCAAATATCAAAAGTTTAATCCGTGGATAATCTTTAGCTATTTTAGACAAAACCTTAGGAAGCATATAAGGGCTTCTAAATGGAGAGATTCCAATTTTTAATGTACCGATATAATTTTTTCCGGCATTGTTAATCTCTCTAATCATATTACTTTTTATATTTAGTAATTCTTTTGCATTTCTTATGAAAATTTCTCCAGAAGTCGTAAGTTTTATTGGATGAGAACTTCTATCAAATAACTTAGTATTTAATTCATTTTCTACGGTTGAAATGTATTGGCTTAAAGCTGGTTGTGTAATAAAAAGTTTTTTGGCGGCTTTTGTAAAGTTTTTCTCTTCATTAATGACAATAAAATAATTTAATTTATCTAAATCCATTTAATCTCCTTTCAATAAATATAAGAAATAATAATTTAAAAACAAAAAACGATAAGAAAATATTATAGCTATTATACTATAAAACGAATTGGTAATGCAACAAAAAAAGATATATAATCAAACAAAGTGTTTTGTTAATATTTGAAATAAACAAAAAACGAAGAAAAATATGTGAGAGGAGTTAAAATATGCAAAATTTAAGTTTAGTTTCATTGTTTTTTTTAATCATGGTTGTTGGAATAGGCTTTTGGAGAAAAGTTAACATAGGTATTCTTGCAATTGGATTTTCTATCATTTTAGGAAAGCTTGGAGGAATAAGTGATAAGCAGATATTAAGTGGTTTTGATGCAGCGATGTTTATAACATTAGTAGGAGTTACTTTTTTATTTGGAATAGCTCAAATAAATGGAACTCTAGAATTACTAGCTAAAAAAGCAGTTGCACTTGTAGGTAAAAAAACATTTTTAGTTCCAATAATTATCTTTTTAGTAACAGGGATTCTTTCAGCTATAGGACCAGGAAATATCCCAATAGGAGCATTGATGACAGTTGTTGCTGTAACAATAGCTGTTTATATGAATCAAAATCCAATTTTATTAGCACTTGTAGCAAAATTGGCATCTAATGGTTTTGCAATGTCACCATTAACACCAGCGGGAATAATAGGACTTACATTAGGTGAAAGAGCAGGTTATTCAAACTTTTCAATTCCTGTGATGCTAAATGTTATATTATGGTCAGCGATTTTATTTGTAGTATTTATTTTTTCTTATAGAAATAAAAATGATGTAGAGAATGAAGAGATTAAAGTTCTAAAAAGTGATGATCTTGAAAAGTTTGATAAAAATCAAAAGATTACTTTAATGGGAATAGTAGTGATGATGATACTTGTAATAGGGATTGGAATCAATGTAGGACTAGCATCATTTTTTGTGGCAAATATATTGATGGTTTTGAAAGTGTGTAATGAAAAAAAAGCTCTTTCATCTGTTCCATGGGGAACATTAATATTAATTTGTGGAGTTGGAGTATTGATGAACATTGTTGAAGAGTTAGGAGGAGTTCAAATAATATCGGATTCTTTATTATCAATTATGACACCTAGAACGGTTGCTCCGATACTTTCAATCACGAGTAGTGTGTTATCATTCTTCAGTTCTACAACGGGAGTTGTTATGCCGACGATGATACCTGCTCTTCCAAATATAGTAAATACTTTCCCATCATCAGTTAGTTTTATTGAGCTTCAAAGTGTGGTTATAACTGCATCGTTTTCAGCAGCATTCAGCCCTGCATCAACAGGTGGGGGATTAATATTAGCAGCATACATGGCAGCTACGGATTCAAGTCAAGAAGAACAAAATAAGCTGTTTGGAAAGCTATTTGGTATAGCGATTGGATGTGTGCTTATAAATGTATTATTATCATCTTTAGGAGTATATAAATTATTTTATTAATAGTAAATTAGGAGGACAAAATTATGATTACTTTAAAAAAAGGACCTATATGGTTAAAAAATAATAAAGAGGTTTTAGAGAATGCGGTGGAGGTATCAGTAGAGCTTGGGAAAAAAAATACTATTTCTTATTCAATACTAATGAATCATAACCATTCAAATAGTGATCAAGAATTAAAGTTAAAATTTGATTCTTTGACATCACATGATTTAACATATGTTGGTGTTATTCAAACAGCAAAAGCAAGTGGATTAAAAGAGTTTCCAATCCCTTATATATTAACAAATTGTCACAACTCATTATGTGCTGTTGGAGGAACCTTAAATGATGATGACCATTTATTTGGATTAACAGCTGCAAAGAAGTATGGTGGAATTTATGTGCCACCACATCAAGCTGTAATTCATCAATATATGAGAGAGGTAATGGCAGGATGCGGTAAAATGATTTTAGGAACAGATAGCCATACAAGATACGGTGCATTAGGTACTATGGGAATTGGAGAAGGTGGAGGAGAGATAGTAAAGCAGCTATTAAGCAATACTTATGATGTTTCGATGCCTAAAGTTATAGCAGTATATTTAGAAGGAAAGCCAAAATTAGGAATTGGACCTCAAGATGTTGCTTTAGCAATGATAGGAAAAGTATTTAAAAATGGGTTTGTAAAAAATACAATTCTTGAATTTGTGGGACCTGGAATTCACAATTTATCTATAGACTTTAGAAATGGAATTGATGTAATGACAACAGAAACAACATGTCTTTCATCAATTTGGGTAACAGATGAAAAAGTTAAAGAGTATTTTGAAACTCATAAAAGAGTAGAGGAGTATAAGCAACTGACTCCAGGAGAGATGGCATGTTATGATGGAATGGTTCACATAGAGTTAGATAAAGTAGAATCGATGATTGCACTTCCATTCCACCCAAGTAATGTTTATTCTATAAAAGAGTTAAATGAAAACTTAGAAAAGATATTAACAGAAACTGAAAAAGAGATCAGACAACAAATTGATAATCCAGAGATTGTTATAAATTTAAAAGATAAAATAGTAAATGGAAAACTGAAGGTAGATCAAGCAGAAATTGCAGGATGTGCAGGAGGAACTTATGAAAACATTCACGATGCAGCTAAAATTCTGAATAATCATAATTTAACTGATGATTATTTTACACTGAATATTTATCCTGCAAGTACACCTATATATTCTAAGCTTTTAGATGATGGAAGTGCAAAGTCTCTTTTACAATCAGGTGCAATCATAAAAACAGCTTTCTGTGGTCCTTGCTTTGGAGCGGGAGATATTCCAGCAAATCAAAGTTTATCGATAAGACATACAACTAGAAATTTCCCGAATAGAGAGGGATCAAAACCAAATGATAATCAAATAGCATATGTCGCTTTAATGGATGCTAAATCGATTGCAGCAACAGCATTAAATGGAGGTTTTTTAACAGCGGCAACTGATGTAATAAAAGAAGAGAATGATTATGAATATGAGTATGATACAAAACCATATGCAAGAGTATATAATGGATTTAAAAATCCTAAAGAGGAAGAAGTTATAAAGTTAGGACCTAATATCACAGATTGGCCTGATATGATATCTCTTCAAGAGAATATTTTATTAAAAGTAGCTTCGGTTATAAAGGATGAAGTAACTACAACGGATGAGCTTATTCCTTCTGGAGATGCAGCTTCTCTTAGATCAAATCCTAAAAAAATGTCTGATTATACTCTTTCTAGAAGAGATCCTAAATATGTACCTGCAGCGAAAGAGATTCAAAAATTAGAGCTGGAAAGACAGGAAATTGTAAAAGCAAACAAAGAAAACTTATCAAATGACTTGGAAAATTTAACAAATACAATAACAAAAGTAATGGGAATAGAAAAAGAAGGGTTCTTAGAGAAAACAGGATTTGGAAGTGTGATTTATGCTGTGAAACCTGGAGATGGTTCTGCTAGAGAACAAGCAGCTTCGTGTCAAAGAGTATTAGGTGGAGTAGCGAATATATCAAAGGAGTATGCAACAAAAAGGTATAGATCAAACCTTATAAATTGGGGGATGATTCCTTTTACAGCTCCAGAAGAATTAATGAATGAGTTACAAAGAGATGATTACATTTATATAGAAGGAATAAGACAAGAAATTATAGAAAAATCTTCAAAAATTAAAGCTACTTTAATTAGAGGTGACGTAGCAAAAACTATAGAACTTCATTTAGGAGAGCTTTCAAAAGAGGATGAGCAGATAATTTTAGAAGGAAGTTTAATTAATTTTTATGCTTCTCAAAACAAGTAAATAATAAGGAGAAATTTTTATGAAAAAATTAGAATGTAGTATTTTTAGAGGTGGAACAAGTAAAGGTGTATTTATTGATAAGAATAATTTACCTTCTGAAAAAGAGAAGTGTGATAAAATTCTTCTTTCTTTAATGGGAAGTCCTGATATACGTCAGATAGATGGACTTGGAGGAGCAACTTCAACAACAAGTAAAGTAGCTATAGTATCAAAAGCAGAGGGATCAGATTATGACGTTGATTACACATTTGCTCAAGTATCTATAGATAAGGATATTGTTTCGTATAAAGGAAACTGTGGGAATATATCTTCAGCGGTTGGACCCTATGCAATAGAAAAAGGTATGGTTGAAATAACTTCACCTGTAACAGTGGTTAGAATCTATAATACAAATACAAAAAAAATAATCTATTCACACGTTGAAACTCCTAATGGTGAAATAAACTATGATGGTGATTTTTCAATAGCGGGTGTTCCAGGGAAGTCATCAGTAATAAAACTTGCTTTTAAAGAGCCTGCAGGTTCGATGACAGGGAAATTACTTCCAACAGGAAATGTAACAGATATTTTAGATATACCTGATTATAAATCATTAGAGGTTTCATTTGTAGACTCATCAAATCCATTAGTTTTTATAAAAGCAGAGGATGTAAATCTGAATGGAACAGAGTTACCAGAAGAGATAGATAGTTCAAAAGAGTTATTAGCTCTATTAGAAAAGATTAGGGGAGTAGCAGCAGTTAAGTTAGGATTTATAAGTGACTACAGAAAATCAGCTGAAGAAAGTCCAGGAGTTCCAAAGCTTACTATTGTTAGTAAATCTAAAAAATATAAGAGTGTAAATGCAGAGATCATTGAAGAAGGTGAAAGTGATTTGATTGGAAGAATGATGTCAATGCAGCTTACACACAAAACTTATGCATTAACAGGAGCTCTATGTACAGCTACAGCTGCAATAATAGAGGGAAGTATTGTAAATAAGATTATAAAGAAGGACTTTAAACCTTCAGAAATAAAGATTGGTCATCCAAGTGGAATAATTCAAGTAGGAGTAGATTTTTCTATTAATAAAGATGGAGAGATTGAAGTACCTTGGGCTTATGGGTATAGAACAGCAAGAATCATTATGGATGGAGTAGGTTATTACAGATAAAAAAAGAAAGAAGATTAAACTCGTTAAGGGTTTAATCTTCTTTTCGTTTATTAAATGTTTAGATATCTTCACTATCAGTGGCTAAAGCTATAGATTCTAAAACTTGATAAAGGTTAGAAATTGCTTCAGAATCAAGGTTTTTAACATTACTCTCTTGCCATTCTTTTTGAATATCTCTTAACTTTTCAGCTAAGATTTTACCTTTTGGAGTAATATCAATATCAACTCTATTTCTGTATTTTTCATTACGGCTTTGAGTGATGTAGCCTAATTCTTCTAATTTTTTTGTACTTTGTGAAACTTGAGCTTTTGTCATTGCATAGTCATGTGCAATTTCTGTTGTTCCCATTTTTCCTTTTGCATTAACTATTAGAACAATAGGGTAATCACTTATAGCGATATCTAAATTTAAGTTTTTTATCTGTTTTTTTATAAAATGTTGTCTTTTTCTATGAATAATTGAAATTATTTTACCGATGTTCATTTAAACTCCCTATATTGATTTAATATTTTAATCATAATATACATTGTAATATTTGATTAAAATAAAAGTCAAGTATTTTAGAACGTATAATTTAAACCAGCAAAATAGTTTCTTTCGTTAGCAGCTCTATACATATTAGTTCTGTATTGGTTAGCATAAAGTTCATTAAATAGATTGTTGATTCCGGCGTATACTCTCATATTTTCTTTTATATTATAATTGAAAACTAAATTTGTAACAACATGCTCATTGATTTTACCACCATCATTTTCATTATCAATATATACGGCATCTTTGTAAATTGTAGTAGCAATCGCATTAAAGTTAGGTGTAAACTCATATTTTACTCCTAAAGTAAAGCTATTTTGAGAAACATCAGGGACTTTACTGCCTTCATATTTTCCTTTTGTGATTTCTGCATCAATATAAGAATAGCTTTCTGATAAAGTTAGTTTTCCAAAATATTGCTCTAAATAAAGTTCGACTCCTTTTCTTTCAGTTTCATCAACATTATATGAAACCCAGTTTTTGGATGTTCCATCTCTATAAATTTCATCATCAGTTTTACTATAGAAAGCTGATAAACTGATATAAGATCCTAGAATGAAATCTCTTACTCCAACTTCAAAAGAGTTATAAGTTTCCTCTTTTACATCTGATAAACCGTATGTGTAACCATCTTGAATTTGAGTAGAATCTGGATTGTTAAATAAACTTGTTGGATTAGGTGTGTTAAATCCTCTTTCCCACTTTGAATAGATATTTCCAGTATCTGAATAAAGATAGTTCGCTGCTAACTCATATGCAAGGTTATCCATCTTTCCTGTAGTTTTTGGAGTACTGCTTGAAGAAGAGATTTTATCTTTTGTTTCATAAGTGTTTTCAGTATGATTGAATCTAATTCCTTGAGTTAATTCTAATTTGTTAATTTTATATGTATTTAAAGCGTATATAGAATGACTTTCAGTAGATCTATTATCTCTATTTTCTTGAGTTCTTTTTGGAGCTAAAGATGATACATCTCTTGTAGAAGTTATGTAGTTATAGTCATATCCTAAAACTAGAATATTGTCATTTCCATATTTCATTTGAAGTTTAGGTTTAAAATCTATCTGTTCTTCTCTAACGTTATTATTTGTAAACTCTTTTGATCTATCTCCATTATCAGAATCAAACTCATCTTTCTTTAATTGATAAGTACCTTGTATACTAAACTTTAAATTATCATTTATTTTTTTGTTATATGTTGAATTGATTAAATCTTTCTCAGTTGTAGTAAATTGATTTTTATCAGCGTTACTTCCAACTTGAGTTCTATCCTCTTCATACTCCTTGGCTGTTAATAAAGCACCAGGGTCATGAGATTTATTGTTATATTTTTCATATTTAAAGCTAATATCAGAGTCGTTAGAAATTTTGTATTTAGTAAGAATATCAGCACTTACAACTTTACTATCTTTTTCATCTAAATATGAATCCGATTTTTCATAAACAACATTTGTTTGAAGTAATGTGTTAGGATTTAATAAAGCACCACTAGAAACAGCAACTTTCCCTCTGTTATATGAACCAGCTTCAAAGTTTATTTTATTTATAGGATTTAGTCCAGAACCAGTTTTAGTTATTATATTTATAACTCCTCCTGAAGTTCCACTTCCATATAAAACAGCTCCACCACCTGGAATAACTTCAATTGACTCAATATTATCAACATTAATCATATCTAGTGGAAGGCTTGAGTGACTTTTATTTAAAGGAACAATAGAAACTCCATCAACTAAGATTTTAACATTACTTCTAGCTTTGTTTCCACCTTGTCCTCTTAAATCAATTCTGCTTCCAAAAGCATCTTTTGTAATATTTATTGTAGGTTGGCTTTGTAAAACCTCTTCAACAGATTTATAACCTTTTTCTTGAATCTCTTTACTATTTATAATAGCTATATTTGAAGTAGTATTTCTAATACTTGTTTCGAACCCTGTTGTTGTTATAACTGATTCTTCTAATTTGACAGCAGAATTTTCATCAAATTCAAAATTATCTGTAAAAAAAGATTCTGATGCATAAATTTGTGAGACTAAAATTGTTCCGATAGCTGCAAACTTTAACTTCATAAAATTCCTCCTTTGATAGTTGTTAAAAAATTAACAACAATATAAACTAGAGTTTTAGTATACATTTTCAAATAAAAAAAGTCAAGTTAATATTTTGATTATAAAAATGTTTATTTTTTAACAATATTGTGATATAAATATTTATATAAAAAAATGATAATATTATAAGGAGTAAATATTTATGAGAAAAAAGCAATGGGTTTGTATTTTATATTTTATTTTAAATCTATATAATATAATTTCTGCAGATGGTTTTCCAAAGCAGGATTATATAGATTTTTCAACGGATCGGTCGACATGGTTTTTCAAATTGGTAGAAAACAATAAGATTATTTTCTCAGACTTTTTCTCGCCATTTGATCCGACTGTAAAAGTTAAGCATTTTGATCCGTTAGTATCTTTTGAATTGGAAAATAGTTATTATTTTAATAAAAATAATAATTTAATGGTTGAAATAGAGGATTTGAAGAAAATTTATGATCCCTATTTTGATTATAAGATTTCAAAAGATATTTTAGAGATAAAATATACATATTACGATAAAAAAATTGTTCAAGGATTTGGTAAAAGATCAACATCTATAGAATATACAAAAAAAACTTGGAATATAAAAATAGATTTGAAAAAAGATATTTTAAAAACAGTTGGAAAGTATAGTTATACTGAATACGAGCCTGCATTAGGAGGGAGAAATAAGCCTTTTGATAATAATGTTCAAATATCAAAAGATAAAGGGTTTAAAAATCTTGAATTTGTATTGAATGGTGATGCTATAGAAATAAAAGATAATAAACACTACATATCTGTATCTGAAATTATGGGATTGACGAATATAAAAACTATAAATGAAAATGGTTATGCAGGTATTCAAATTAAAAATCTTGCAGATGTTACAGAAAATATAGAAAGAGAAGAAGTTGCTTCTAAAATAATTATACCCGCAGCTTCAAATCTATGGAGAAGTGGAAATGTCGAGAAACTAGATGGTTATACTTGGTCAGATTATATGGATGATATAATAGCTGGTAAAAGAAATTACGGATGGAAATGGAAAGGGATATATATACCATCTGGAAGCCATTTTAAAGATGCAGATGGAAATGAAATCACTTTAGAAGCAAATAGAATAGTTCCTTATACTATGTATATTCCTAAAAATTATTCAGAAAATGAAAGTCGTTTAGCTTATATATTGCACGGTGGAACAGGAAATGAAAATGCCTCATTATATAGAACAATGGAAAGAGGATATAATCTAGATGTTTATGCAGAGAAGTATAACTACATTTTAGTTTCTCCAAACGGATGGACTCAAAATCCGATGTGGATGCATAGACAAGCGTTATACTCGTTTGAAAAATCTTTCGATTCAATTATAAAAGAATATCCTGTAGATAAAAATAAAATTTTTATTATGGGTAATTCGTTAGGTGGAAGAGGAGCTTTTGATATAACAATGCGTTATCCAAAGCTATTTAAAGCGATGGTTTCTACAGCACCAGCTTGGGGAGTTAAAGAGCATAGTAAGTGGGAACAGTCTAGATATTCAGTTCAAGATATTAAAGATTTACCTAGTTTAATAGGAATAGGAACTCTAGATAAAACATTCTCATTTAAAACAGAAGTAGGAAATAAAGAGGAGTTAGGTTGGCTAACCAAAAATGTTGTTCCTATACTGTCAAATGCAAAATATATAGCAGTGGAAAGAGGTAATCATTCTCAGAACTGGGGAAGTATCTTAGATATTATTTTTGAATTCTTCGAGGAGAATTTAAAAGAGGAAAAGAAAGAAAGCGTTGTAGATATGAAATTTTTAGAAAATAAAGAGTTTGTTTCTTTAAGAACATTAAAAGATGTTTTAGGAGATAAATTTAAATATTACAATATAAATTCATATGATAATAACCCAGAAAAAGCTATTGATTATATAACGATTATTTATAAAAATATTTGTATTAATTTAACTCCAGGAGAGTTAAAATACAGAAGAAATTTTGAGCGTTATAAAGAGGATTCAAATGAAAGAACAAAAGATGAAGATAAACTTGATTTCGCTCCTAAATTCTCAAAAGCTCCATATGTTTATGGAGAAGATATATATATTCCAACAAAAGATATATTAGAAATACTATTTTAATAAGAAAAAGATTAAGCGATAAAAAAGCTTAATCTTTTCTTTTTTTAACTAAACGTCAATTCCAGGGAATTTTAAATCTAGATATTTTTTTAGTTTTAATCCAACAATATTTTTATTTTCAGGAGTATAGAATCCTCCTTGAGTAGCTTTAATCTCATCTAAATGATGTTCTCTACCTTCGTCAGTCATTCTATCTCTTTTAAGTCCATCTTCTGCTATAATAAATTTCCAATTACCATTTGAGTCTTTTTCTAAGTCTCCACCAGCACCACAAACTTGGCATTCTATAGGCCAGAAAGTCCCATCCCATTGAACTTCTCCTTTAATAAGTGCATTCGAATGACAATTAGGGCACCAACCAAATTCAGACTCTCCTAACCATGTTCTCTTACTTGGTTCTGTATTTATTGCTTTGATAATATTTTTTCCTAAAAGACTTGCTCTTTCTATTAAGTCATCTTGAAGAAGACATTGTGCTGGAGCAGGAACTCTTTTAGCTAGAATCATATCTACAATTTTTAAAGATGTTGTAAATGTTGTTGCAGCCATTGCTTCTAATGCCATAGATTGCCATGAACGAGTAGATCCTCCAACAGCAATAAGACCAGCAACTGGATATTTAGGCTCAATAGCTCCTATAGAACCAAGAAAGGCAGTTTCATAACTTAGATTTCTATGCATAAACTTTAAGAAAGTTGCACTAGGCATTAAATCATAAGTTGGTGCTGAAAATATAATCGCATCTTGCTCTAAGAAAACTTTCATAAGAGCATCTTTGTCATCTTTTGTCGTAAGCATACAATCTACTTTTTTTCCAACAGACATTCCATGTGTACAAATTGTGCAACCAGTACAATCTTGAATATTGTAATCTTTAAGATTGATCATTTTTACTTCAGCGCCTTCATTTTGGCAAGCTAAAAGTGCTTCTTTTAATAAAATTTCAGAATTTGAATTTTTTCTACCTGCAGTTATTCCTAATACTTTCATAATGTAATCTCCTTTTCAAATTAGTAGTATGAGAGTATTTTAAACTTCAGGGTTACACAGAGGTCAAGCTTTTTTTACAGGAATTTTGTAAATTTTAGTACCGATGTTATACTTATTTGAAATAGAATAACTCGTAGAGTCTTCAATAAAAAGATCTCCATTGATTAAGAAGTCATTATTTTTAATCCAATCAAATAAAACTTTTATAATATCTTCGTGTTGCTCTTTTGATTCTGTATATAAAATAGCATAGTCAGACGCAGGGAAAAGATATTTATACTCATAATCTTCAATATTTGCTTCTAAGACAAATTTATCAATCTCAAAATTATTGTTATTTAAATTTTCAATAGGAACTATAAAGCCGAAACAATATTTTTCTGTCCAAGTAACATTTTTTAAAACACTATCAAACTGTTTCATGCTTTTAACTGTAGAGTTTAAATCTAGAGATTTTTGCTTTAAATATACAAACTCTTTTTTATCGAAATATTCAATATAGGGTGTTCCCTTTTTTTGTTCGTTTTTTTTAAGATGAGTTAATATTTTTTTTCGTTCGATAAGTTGAGCTCTTTTTTCAAGTAGAGCTCTTATTTCAAAAAGATTTTCTTTTAATCGTTCCTCTGTTTGAGATAATGTATTAGAATAGTTAGATTCAGTTAAGCAAATTTTAATATCAGAGATAGAAAATCCTAACTCTCTTAAATATAAAATTTTTTTAAAATCAGAAATTTGTTCGCCAGAGTAATAGCGATATCCATTTTCACCTCTGAATACAGGGGAAATCAAATTTTCTTTTTCATAATGAATTAAAGTATGTTTTCCGACATGTAATATTTTAGCCATATCACTAATTGTACAGTATTTTCCAATTAAAGTTTTTTTCATGAGAACTCCTCACCTTTAAAAATATTTAAAATTATTTCTATTAACATATTTTCAACTTCATTTAATAGTCGATTTTTTTTATAAACAATCGCAAAATCTCTAAGTATTTTTTCCTCTTTTAATGAAAAAATATAGAAATCATTTTTCCAATTTTTATGTATTAGACTCATATTTGAGGTAAATCCAATTCCTAATCCAGTTTTTATTAGAGATAAAATTGCTTCTTGTATTTCTATCTCTAAGTAAATCTGTGGAAAAAAATGATTGTTATAAAATACAGAATTTATTTTTTCACGAATTTTTATATGCTTTGATGGCAATATGAAATTTTCACTTTTTAAATCTTTTAAAGAAATTTCACCATTCACTGAAAGATT